>JACCVC010000080.1 GCA_013698305.1 Chloroflexia bacterium | reverse complement strand
AGATGCGCGGTGCGACCTTCACGCTTGCAGGCGCCCAGGGCATCGGCGATGCGGCTGGCGGGGGGAGATGTGGTGGTCACAGCTCGACTCCCAGCGCGTCGGCGACGGTGTGCATGTCCTTGTCGCCCCGACCGGAGAGGTTGACGACGATCACCTCGTCGGGACCGCGCTCCCGCGCCATCTGGGCGGCATGATGGATGGCGTGGCTGGATTCCAGCGCCGGGATGATGCCTTCGGTGCGGCAGAGCAGCTTGAACCCCTCCAGCGCCTCGTCGTCGGTGACGGCGACGTAAGTGGCCCGCCCGGCTGCCTTGAGGTAGGACAGCTCGGGACCGACGCCGGGGTAATCGAGCCCGGCGGAGATGGAGTGGGTCTCGGTGATCTGGCCGTTTTCGTCCTGGAGGATGTACGACCAGGAGCCGTGCAGCACGCCCTCCTCGCCCTTGACCAGCGTGGCGGCGTGCTTGGCAGTTTCGACTCCGTGGCCGCCCGCCTCGACTCCAATGATGTCGACCGATTCATCCGGAATGAAGGCGTGGAACAACCCCATCGCGTTGGAGCCGCCACCGACGCAGGCCACGACCGCGTCGGGCAGCGATCCGGTGATCTCCTGGATCTGCTGGCGCGCCTCCCGCCCGATCACGGACTGGAAGTCGCGGACCATCATGGGGTAAGGGTGCATGCCGGCGACGGTGCCGAAGATGTAGTAGGTGGTATCGACATTGGTGACCCAGTCGCGGATTGCCTCGTTGATCGCGTCCTTGAGGGTGCGCGAGCCGGATTTCACCGAGATCACCTCCGCGCCCAGCAGCCGCATCCGGAAGACGTTGAGCGATTGGCGATGGATGTCGACCTCGCCCATGAAGACGACGCAGTCGAGGCCGAGCAGGGCGCAGGCGGTGGCGGTGGCGACACCATGCTGACCGGCGCCGGTCTCGGCAATAATGCGCTGCTTGCCCATGCGCTTCGCGAGCAGCGCCTGGCCGAGCGCGTTGTTGATCTTGTGGGCGCCGGTGTGGGCGAGGTCCTCGCGCTTGAGGAAGATGCGTGGACCATTGCCGCCCGACGCTTCTTCCGAAAAGCGCTTTGCCTCATAGAGTGGGGTGGGGCGACCAACGTAACTCGCGGCGAGGCGGTCGATCTCGGCCATGAACACGGGGTCGTGCTTGGCGTCGTTGTACGCGACAACAAGCTCGCCGATGGCGGGCATCAGCGTTTCCGGGGCGAAAGTGCCGCCGAAACGCCCGAAGTTGCCGTGCTCGTCGGGCATGGTGTAGTTGGTGAAGAGATCGTGTTCGAGCATTCTGGACACTGTCAAGACTCCGGACGGTCGCGCGAATCTGAATGCGCTAACTCTAGCAGCAACGCGGCTATTGGAAAGTCCTGGTTGGTGGCATATGTCATGCTTCCATCAACGCATCGGTGTCTTGTTCACTACAAGCGGTGAAGACTATGGAGGTCATATCATGGGTATTCTGCAGACGATCGTCGCGGTCCTGATTCCGCCACTCGGCGTGTTCTGGAAGAAAGGGTTTGGATTCCAGTTCTTCCTGAGCATATTGCTCACCGTCGTGGGCTATTTGCCTGGGGTGATCTACGCGCTTTACGTGGTGGTCCTGAGCAAGGACTAGCACGCTGGCAGGTTTGCCACGGTGATATGCCACCTCTCCGGGCGCTCATGGTCAGTTGCGCACAGTATCGACGTGCTGTAGTGGCCATCCAGTCAACCCGGCCACCGAGGGCCGGGTTGACTGGATGATGGATGGTCTGGTAGCTTCGACGCGATAGTGGTCGAGGTGGTTTCGATCAATGATCTTCAACCAGCCGCGTGACAACCGCTCGAAGCGCCTCGATCTCATCGTCGTTGATGGCGTGGGCGAACCCGGGATAGGCGCGGAAGTCGACCGTTGCGCCGGCCTCCTCCAGCAATCGGGCGGAGCGCTCGGCGTGGGCGAGGGGGATGTGCCCGTCCCGGTCGCCGCAGCCGATGAAGACGCGCATGCCTGCGCGGCTGCCGGCAATTGCGCGATCGGCGTCAAGCGGGCCCATGACGCCGCCGCTGAGGGCACCGACAAAGCCGGGCTGATGATCGCCCCAGCCGGCGTATTCCAGCGCCAGGCAGGCGCCCTGGGAGAAGCCGATGATGCCGACCCGCTCCAGGCGGATGCCGGAATCGAGTGCTGTCTGGAACAACGCGTCGATCGTCGCGAGGGAGCTGGTGCGATGCGGCTCGTTGGTCTCAATCTGTTCCAGAAACGGATAGGGGTACCAGCTGTTGCCCTCGGCCTGTGGGGCGAGCCAGGTGATGGAATGGCGCCCCTCGGGATCGAGCGCGTCCGCCAGCCGGATGATGCTGTCGGCGGTTGCGCCGCGTCCGTGGATCAGGATGACGACGGCGGTCGCGTCGGCGAGCGCGGCGCCCTGGTGGAGAACGTTCGCGTTAGTGCGTTTCAGGTCGGTCATGAGGCGGTCCTGACAGCGGCGGCGTCGGTCTGGGTGCGCTCATGCGAGGTATCGATCGGGTGGAGGTTGGCGAGGATCTCGTCGCTGCGCGGTTGCAGGAACGGCGGC
>JACCVC010000072.1 GCA_013698305.1 Chloroflexia bacterium | reverse complement strand
GACACTATCCACCCGATGGTGTCGCCTCCGGTAACTCCGGCTCCGGCGTGGCGGCAGGTTCTCCATTCGGAAGCTCAGGAATCAGCCTGATCACGTCGTGTTGCGCCTCGTCCGTGATCAGGAGCGTTCCATCCGCCATAACGGCGACGGCGATCGGTCGTTCGAGAGCAGCATCGTCTGCGTCAGTGATAGTGTGGATGACCTCTCCCGCCTCCGGATCGAACACGTCCACCACGCCGGCGTCCGGAGCGGTCATGTACAGCAGGCCGTCGGGTCCGAACGCCAGGTAGTTGACTCGCGTTGTCTGGCCCTCCCACGAGGGAATCGCCACCTGGTCGACCGCCTCACCCTGCTTGTCAAAGATACTGAGGCGCTGGTTGCCAGAGTCCGCGACATAGACCAGGTTGTCCGGCCCGACCGCGATTCCGACCGGCTCGATCAACTGTCCAGGCTCCGATCCATTGCCGCCGAACGCCCGCAGGAACGTGCCATCGCTGGCGAACACCTGCACCCGCTCATTGCCGGTGTCGGTCACGAATATCTCGCCGTCGGACACCGCCACGCCGCGTGGGCCGAAGAAGAGCCCTGGTTGCAACGTGGGATCAGGGCTGTCGCCGAGATCAGTCGGCTCTCCCGGCTGGCCGATCTCGCGGACCAGGTCGCCATTTCGGTCGAGCACCACAACCCGATGGTTCCAGGTGTCAGCGACGTAGATCAGGTCGTCGTCATCGACGGTCAGGCCGGTGGGGCCCGTCCCGAACGCGGCCGCGAAGGTCAGGTCCGGGTCTTCCTGCCCGCTCCAGACGCCGATGAAGTCGCCATCTGCGGTGAAGCGCTCTATCCGGGTGTTGGCGCTGTCGACCACGAGAATCACGTCGCCGTCGGCGGTCACATCAATGCCATATGGCGTATCGAACTGACCGAGCGCCGAGCCGCGTCCGGGAGAATCGTCAAGGTTGAACGGACCAAGGGAGGGATTGAGCTGATTGCTCAACTCCGGGCTGTAGCCGATGGCGATCTGCTGCGGCGGCGGCTCGGTCGCGGTGTCCCGATAGAGCAGGAAGCTGATGCCTTCCTGCCAGAGGGAAGGGTTGAAAATGTATGGGACGACATCACCGACGCCGAGTCCCTCGTAGGAGGGAGGAACCCGGTTGAAATGCGCGCGGGTCTGAACGATGTATCCCGCCTCCTGCATTCCCTCACTCGTGAGCCCAATCACCAGGTCGGCATCATTCCAGCCCGCCGACGTCGTCACGTTCACCTCGGGAAAATCCCGGAAATACCAGCGATACGGAAACTCAACGTCAGGGGAAATCGCGATCGACAACCCGAACCGCCCGGTGGGATCGGTCAGCGACGCATCGGCCACGGTGAGATCGCGAGACAGGCGGGTCGCCTGGTCCACAAAGGCGATGACGCCGTCGGTCGTGGTCTGTTGCGCCAGCAGCTCGGTCCCCTCGTCGCTACGCTCCCAGGCGAGCATCGAGGCGCTGCGAGCGCCATAGACGCCGAGCAGCAGCACCAGGACCACGATGGCGGACCAGGCGACCCGACTACCTCGCCCCGGCTTCGTGCATTCCCGCCCGAGGAAGTACGATAGCGGCACGACCACGAGTAGCAGGATCATGAGAATCTGCGCCTGAACCGCAAGTGTATCGAGGTTCGCGCCGGGGGCGTTGGCGCGGGCCACTGCGCCGCCGATCGCCACCACGCCGATCACCAGGCCGAGCACGGCGACCGGGATTAGGCTCGCGATGGTCGTGAACAGGCGATGCTCCTCGATCTTCTCAATGATCAGGCCAAGGCCGAATCCCGCGCCCAGCACCAGTGGCATGCTCACGAGGAGGAACTGTTCCGGAGATCGTCCGGACGAGAGGCTCTGCAACACCAGGGCGACGCCGAACCAGATGCCGAACGTACCGGGATGCAGCTGCGCGATGTTCGCATCGCGATGCCGGGATGTCGAACTCCATAGCGCCACGATCAGCAGCACGACCGCGACCAGCTCGTAGAGCAATGTCGCCCAGAAGTAGAACTGGGCCGGCGTGGTCGACGGTCGGGTACCGACGATCTGACCCCACTCGCTGAAGGTTTCCAGGATACCGGTGACCCCGTCGACATCCGAGAAGAGACGCGAGAACCACACCAGCAGCGACGCCAGCATGATCCCCAAGCCGAACAGGATCGCGCCGGGTGTGCCGATCAGGCGACGTCCGCCCAGCGCGATAGCGTCGGGGCTGTCCTGGTTCGACACCGAGGCGGTGAAGCCTGTCACCACGCAGGCGATCAGCACCGCCAGGCCCGCCGAAATTCCGATCGGCCCGGTGGCGATCAAACTGGCGAGCGCGAACCCCGCGGTGGCCGCCCAGGCGAGCAACCGAGCTTCCGAGCGCGTCACCGCGGCGCGGGAAATCGCCACGATGAACAGGAGCGAGAAAAAGGCGACCAAGATCGCCGGTCCGATAGTTCGCGAGAAGTAGACGAGCGATGGCGACAGCGCGACGGCGAAGAGCAACCCGACGGTGGTGGCGGGGCGGTTCACCGGTCGGAGCGCGAAGACAAGCCCGAAAATGCCGATGCCCGCGATCGCTGGCGCCAGCCGGGCAGTCACATCGGTTGCGCCGGAGATGAAGAACGAGAACGCCTCGGCGAGTTGAATCACGGGGGAGATATTCGGGACACCCGCGGGGCCGTATGCGCCCTCACCTTGATAGACGGCCCAACCCTGGAAGGCATACCAGCCCTCTCGAGAGGTCAAGGAGAAGCCGTCCAGGTTGAGCAGCCGGTAAAACAGGCCGATGACGATGGCCACCAGTCCCCAAACGCTCCACCAGGTCATGCCGCGCCGGATAATCGGCGTGTCGAGCATGTCCGGCATATCGGCGCGGCGATCCCTCCGTGGTGTCGTCGGGATCTTCTCGGTTGGCGCGTCCTGTTTGGTCATAACGAGCGTTTCACCTGTCTAGGATCCT
The DNA here is from genome assembly GCA_013698305.1 of Chloroflexia bacterium. Taxonomy (GTDB): domain Bacteria; phylum Chloroflexota; class Chloroflexia; order Thermomicrobiales; family UBA6265; genus JACCVC01. The sequence goes on along the minus strand of JACCVC010000072.1, from coordinate 11,007 downwards.
TGACGTGCATCATTTCGTAGGGGCAGACCCGCCGCCTGTGCTGAGCGTAGCGAAGAATCTGCCCGGACCGCCAAAGGCGGTATCTTTCATTACGGTCCATATCTGGCGTCGTTGTAGTACGGCATCAGGTCATCCCGCACATAGACCTTGAACGCGTATTCGGTCAGCACGCCTGGCTGCTCGCGATACATGAGCAGTCGCCAGAGCTGTTGCTGCTGATCCGGGTCGCCTGTCGAGGTGATGCTCGACCACACCGATTCAAGAACGGCCAGAGGGCCGGTCGCCTGATCTTCCGACACCCAGGCAGAGCGTCCGATCGCAATCTCCGGAGCAAGCGCGAAGTTGCGGTAGACCTCGCCCTCGGGCTCGTGCCAGCGAAACACGTATGGATGTGACGTGTAGCCGGGGATCTCCAGCGGCATGGTGCATTGGCTCGAATCCCAATCCCGCGGCACGCCGATCATCACGTCCGGTAGGTCCTGGGTCGTGTCGGCAACACTGCTGATGAACCGGTAATTCTCGAAGTCGCGGAAGTACCACTCCAGTGGCCAGTTGGTGCAGTTGTCATTGCTGACGGTGATCGACTGGTCGCCGAGGTAGATCTCCGACATCAGCGCGACATCCTCGACCACCTGTTTGGCATCGGGTCCGACCGTGTTGTAGATCAGCGTGTCGATCGAGACGTCACCTTCCTCCAACGCCAGCCGAAAGCCGGCATGTACTTGAAACAGCAGCATGATCGCCAGCACGCCGGTGAGCGCGCCATAGATGGCGGGGCGCATACCACGAAGGAGGACGACGCCAACGATGGAGATGATCGCGCCGAACAACGGCAGGAGTAGGCGCCACCAATCGTCCAGATGGTCAGCAATCACCGACCGGCTGGCGCCCGACACCGGATCGTATCCTCCCTGCGTCAGGTTGGCGGCGATCAGAAAGAATGCGCCAGCCAGCACGACGAGAATGGCGGCCAACACCGCCGGGATGGTGAACGCGTTGGGTTGGTCGGAGACACCAGCGCGACGATCCCGCCAGCGCGAGGCGCTCGCCACGAGGTCCTGGATGGCGGTGCCCGAAAGCAACGCCGCCGGCAGCAGGATGTGCATGATCAGCCAGGGCATCTTCTCGCCCGCCCATGACAGCACCGCGAAGATGAAGACCAGCCAGCAGGCGAGAAACACGCGGAACAGGATCGTCGGATCGTACGACCAGTCGCGATGGATCAGCCGCTTCACCACCGTGATGCCGGTCAGGACGAGCGCGATCAACGTCAGGAAGATCGCCAGCCACTCGTACTGAAGGCCCTCGGTGATGTAGTAGAACCAGGGCTGGGCGCCTCGCTGCTCTCCATGCTGACCGAGCCAGTACAACAGCGTGCCGTCGGTGGCATACGTGCCGGTGGCGATGCCGTCGAGCTGGGTGAACAAGGTGGTGAACAGACCGAAGAAGATCCAGAGGGCGAGCAGCGCGCCAATGCCGACGCTGACCGGATCATTCCAGGCGTCGCGGACGCCCCTGGCGACCGAGCCCTGGTCCGCCGAGCCGAGCAATGGCTCGATGACGCTACCGTCACTGATCCGGGCGCGGGCAGCTCGCTGGATCGCCCAGACACATCCACCGAGGAATGCGACCCCGACCAGCAGCACGCCGATCACGAGGGGGTGGGTCAGCAACCGGCCATAGTAGTCCTGCGCCGCGTCTGGACCGCCCGTTTGCCAGGGGATTTCCGGGAACGCAATCCACCCAAGCAAGCTGCTCATCGCCAGCAACACCATCAGCAGAGCGACCGCAATCAGGTGAACTGGAATCAGGAACCGCATGCGGGAGAACACCAGCGCCCCCCAGAGCACCAGCACGAACACAAGGAACACGGCGAAAATAATCTCGTGATTCGCAAGCAGGACGGCGACACTGATGAACGCCAGGATAATCCACTTGCGTTGCGGAGAATGAAGGTAGCGAAAGATCGCCGCCACCAGCAACGCCGTGCCCAGGATGGTGTATGGGTCATGGCGGATGAACCGGGTGTAGTAGAGGAGCGATGGAGAGAAGAGGAGGAGCGTACCTGCCGCCAACGCGCCCCAGCGACCCAGGAAGTCCCGATGTCGCAACAGCAGCGGCGCTGCGACAACGGCGATGCCGACGAGCGCCGGCAGGAGTCGAGACGTGACGTCGGAGCTGCCAAGCAGGAAGTAGACCAGGGCGTTGGCGTGGAACAGGAAGGGTCCGTGGGACAGCGGATCGTGAACATATGAATTGCCGACCGCGAGATCCCAGGAGAAGGTTGTGTGGATGCTCTCGTCGTGGTGCTGCGTGCGGTAGGCGAGGTCCCAGAGACGGGTCAAGGCGGCGATCGCGAGCAGGGTGATCCAGAGGGTACGCTCCAGTGTCAGATGGAACCCGACGGCAATGGCGCTCATGTTGCCGGAGCCAGTTCTCGAGGGGGGAGATGATTTTGCAGATTGCACAGGTTCGGTCGGCGTGGTGGATGGTGGCGCATCAGCATGGTGCGTCACGGGTCTTGGCCGCCCGGCCGGTTGTTCGGTCACGTCGGAAGTCTCCAGGCGCCTCAGGTTGAGGCTGGCGAGGTCGAACGGGCATGAAAACCCTGGCCTGACAGTTGTGCATGCACAGAGACTGCAGCGGTGTGGTCCCGGCCAGTCGTGTCTGCCTTCAGATAGGATACAGTGCAACTCCGGACCCGTGCATTCGCCTTCCGGCAGGCACTGGGAGAACCGGCGCTCATTGGCTTGAACGCATGGACGCCAGAGATGTTACAGTCACCTCGCATGTGCAGGAGGAAGCCATGACCCCCGACAACGATCTCACCACCAACGAAGCCGAACAGATCCAGCTCGCCCGCGAGATAGGCGCGTCGCTCACCGACGCCTTCGTCGGCTATGTGCGAGGCCAGGTGCCGTTTGATGACCTGAGCTTCGGTGTCTACGACGCCCTGCATGATCTCTATGTGGTGCGGAGCGGGGAGTATGAGCTGGTCGACGAAGACCACGACCACGATCATCGGCACGATGACGTGCTGGATGAACAGGAAGATCTGGCGCAGGAGCCTCATCGGCACGACCGGGAGTAGACCTGATCCTCGAATTGGTTCCTGGCTCCGCCGTCGCATTGACGGAAGATGTCGCCAGAGCGCGGGTATCGTGCAAATATGAAGCTCAGGACACAACCACTGACTATTCTGGGGCAAGCGGTTTGGATTATTGGCACAACCGGCCGACTATTGGCTTGAGCTTTTTCTCACAATCATCATATCGGACTCGCTGAATTTCTGTTGACAGATCGATAGAATAGGAGAGGGATGCTCGGTGGTCTTGCCAATCCGGGTGTTCCGTCGGCTGTTCCGTTCGGCACTCCAGTGCATTGAGCGAAACAGGATCAGTCCGACACTCGCTTTTGTCTCAAACTATCCATGTCGCCGGGCACTCCTGGCGAATTGGCCTGGATTACCATGATTTCACTCATCGTTATTGCAATCTTCATAGTCCTGTCCTGGTTGCGGGTGGGCCGACCATCCCGCCAGTCAATGAGCGGCTCCGTTGTCCTGGACACGGGCATCCCCCTTCTGGCGCGAATCCGGATGCACTTCGTCGCCTGCACCGTGGTCCTGGCCGCCGCGGTGTTGCTGGTCGCATTCGGCGACCTGCCCTGGTGGGGGCCGTTCGTGGCACTTAGTTCGAATGTTGGACTGGTCGCGTTGCCCATTCGATACAGATTGACGACGGACGGGATTCGTGTCGGCTGGACCCCATTCCGACGGTGGACCGAGTTCGCCGGGGTGGCCCGCGCACCCGGAGGAGCGCGCCTTCAAGGCGTGGCCGGAAGCAGGGACAAGCGCGTGTGGCTGTCAGCGTCCCGCGGTGACGATGAGTTTCTCCAGTTCCTCAGGCGAATGATCAGGAACGCCTATCAAGGGAGGAACGTCCTCGTCGACTTCCCGCCGAAGAGCGGCGAATCACCCGGCAAGGCCGCCGCCTCGACCGACATCACCAGCACCGCGATGTGACACGGTATCCGCATGAACGCGATGCGAAAAACATGTCCGGGCCGGTAAATTTCGGGCACAAGACCCGAGGCTACAGGTGCCGGCCCTCAGTCGCATTCGGGAACGAGGAAGACCACAAGGGTCTTCCGTACGCGGCCCTGCGCACGGGATGCACGGTGTTCACGCGGATTCGGAATTAGACGGAGCGTGATGTCAGCGGCCGACGACGTAGTGAAGGCAAGCAGAGGCTATCGTCCCGCCAAATCCAGCGCAAGCAGGCCGGCGTTGACGATCTGTGCAGTATCGATCCCGACCTTTTGGTATACCGCCTCACGCGATCCCGATTGGCCGAACTCGTCAACGCCTAACGGGACTACCGGCACACCCCATGCCGAGCCGAGGAACGCCAGCGAATGGGACGCGCCGTCCTGGACGGTCACGATCGGCGCCTTGCGCTCATCTTGAGGAATCAAGGTTTCCAGATGGCCGAGGCTGAGCGGACGATGGGCGTCCGATAGCTGCGCCCGACGGGCATCCCTGAGGTCGGCGTACAACATCTTGGCGCTGGTGACGTTGATCACGTTGACCGCAACGCCTTCCTCCTGCAACCGCCTTGCCGCCTCGACCGCTTCCGGCGCCATGATGCCGCCAGTTGCGATGTGAACCACGTCACTCCCCGAGAGATTGGGGGTATCGACGGTCCGGTCAATCAGGCGATATCCCCCGGACAGCACCTGTCGCCGGAGCTCGACTTCGCCGAGGCGCTCCAGGGGCTCGGCCATCAGCTTCTGGTCGATCGGCTTGGTCGAGAGGCGCAGGTAGGATGACTTGCCATGCTCGCGATCCGCCACCTGGCGCACCGCCTCGAGCATCACCCAGTCCACTTCCTGCCCAAACGTCGGTTCGTAGAACAACAGGTTCGGTAGCTCGATGCCCAGTGACGGCGTCACCGTGCTCTGGTGGGCGCCGCCTTCGGGGCTGAGCGAGACTCCGGACGGAGTGCCCGCGAAGATCATCTTCGAGTCGATGTACAGGCCATAGATCAGCGCGTCGAGACCCCGGCACACGAACGGATCGTAGACCGTGCCGATGGGGATCAGCGGCTGTCCGCAGAGCTCGCCAGCCAGGCCGAACTGGCTGAGGGCCATGAACAGGTTCATTTCCGAAATGCCCAGCTCGATGTGCTGACCATTGGGCGATGGTTGCCAGCGCAGCATCCGCTTGGCGCCGCCTTCGAAATCGTGCGCCTCCTCTTTCGAGAAGACACCGGCCTTGTTGATCCAGCCCGCGAGGTGGGTGGATGTTGCCACATCGGGAGACATCGTTACCATCCGCTCGCCCACGCCTGGGATCTCGCCGAGCCGCAGGAGAGTTCGACCGAACGCCTCCTGGGTTGAGGTGCGGTTGGGATGACGAGCCGAGATGCTGGCGGGAAGCTCGCTGACATCGATATTCACCGGCTCTCGCGGGACGTTGAGCCGCTCCGCCATCGACACGACAATCGACCCGGCATCGCCGTCCTCCGGCAGCCTGTCCCACTGCTGGTCTTCGGAAATGTTGAACGCCTCGCGCACCGTGTCCATCTGCTCATTCGTCAAAAGTTGCGAGTGATTGAGCGGGTCTCCCGCCATCGGCAGTCCCCACCCCTTGACGGTGTAGGCGAAGATCACCGCCGGGGCATTGTTGGCGGCGTCGGCCTGGTTGAGCACCTGTATCAGCTTCGGCAGGTCGTGCCCGCCGAGATTGGCGACCAGCGTCTGAATTTGGTCGTCCGGGACGTCCGCGACCGAGGCGAGAATCCGGTTGCGCCAGTCACGGTCGGCCACGTCGGCCAGTCGGCGTCGGAGGTCAGCGCCATCGTCGACGCGGATCAGCGACTGATACTCCTCGTTTGACATGTCGTCGATTCGCACCCGCAGCGCATCGCCATGTTCGGCGCTCATCACCGATTCCAGCCAGGTGCCGTATTTCGCCTCGAAGACGTTCCAGCCGGCGCCCGCAAACAGCCGCTTCAGTCGGGATGCCTTGATGCCGGGAATGACGCGGTCGAGGCTCTGCCGGTTGAGATCGACGATCCAGATAACGTTGCCGAGCTTGTTGACCGCGTCCTCCGCGACCGTCTCCCAGACGTTGCCTTCGTCGAGCTCCGCGTCACCCATCAAGGCGATGAATCGGTCCGAGGTGACGCTGCCAAACTTGATCTCGGCATAGGTGCTGGCCAGCGCCGCGAATACAGGCGCCACGGCGCCGAGTCCGACCGACCCGGTCGAGAAATCAACGGGATCGGGATCCTTGGTGCGGGAAGGATACGACTGAAGTCCACCAAGTTCACGCAATGTCGTGAGATACGATCGGTCAAGATTGCCAAGCAGGTACTGGCAGGCGTGAAAGGCAGGGGAGGCGTGCGGCTTGATCGAGACGCGATCACCGGGTTGGAGAAAGTGGAAGTAGAGCGCCGTGAGAATCGATACCACCGACGCCGAGCTCGCCTGATGTCCGCCGACTTTCGTCGGTTTATCGGGGTTCTCACGCACGTTGTTCGCGTGATGCACGATCAGGGTGGACAGCCAGAGGATACGACGCTCGATCTCCTGAAGCGCCGCCATGCCTTCCGGGCTGAGGCCGGATATCGGCTGGTCTTCTTCCCGAGGTGGCGCCTGACGAATGGTCACCATGATTGGAGTCTCCCTGCATTGGGTCGAGCCGGAGTCTCCTCAGTGAGAGCGTCACGGCTGTCAAGTGCTATTCCGATCGCGATGAGATCGGTGCCCATTTCGGCGTTCCGTCATTGTGACATTCATCCCGCTCAAGCGGAAGCCGACCCATAGGCGACGGTTGGCGATGGAGGTCACGGAGTAGGCGAGGATGGAGGTGGATCGAGCGATACGATTTCATCTATCAACCATGCCTCCTGCCTGGCGTCCCAGGCGAGGACGAGGCGATCCTCGATCGGCCCGTCGACGGTGGTCGCCTCGATCGTCACGGCAACTCGTCCATCCTCACGCGCTTCGAGTCCGGCGATGCCTTCCAGCGTCGGCGCGACGGCGTCGATGTTGGCTCCTGTCGCGATCATCCGCTCGAAGGCAGGTTGATCGGCGGGAGTGTCCCCGATAAACAGCCGCGCCAGGTATCCGTCGGTGTAGATCGCATACCGAAGCGCCTGCGGCTCCTCGCCGGCGCATGCGAGCAGCATCGAGACGGCGACAGCCGCGCCCTGTTCGTCGAGCTCTGGCACGTCTGTGGATGCGTGTGGCGTTGCGGCGATCACCGCAGCGGGCGTGGCGTCGAACAAGGGTAGGGCGATGGGGTCGAGCGTACAGGCTGCTTCCTGGGCGGTGGCTCGCATTGCCACTGAAGCCGAGAAGACAACGGCAACAAGGACTGGCGCGAATGCGTGGCTAGGGTGACGTGACACGTTGACACTCCCTGACGAAAAGGGCCATTGGGTGAACCAGGTACGGGACCGTCTCAATCACCTGTTGGGTTGGGCCTGGCGGTGCCGTATGATTCATCTTCAATGCGCGCGACGACGCACTGCTCGATGAATGGATAGTATGACGCACAGGACGAAAACAATGCGACGGGAGTATCACTTGCGAGAGCTCGTGGAGGACAGCGTGGGTGAGGATCCGTTGCGGCAGTTTCGCGCTTGGTTTGATGATGCAACGGCTTCGGACACGCTGGAGCCCAACGCGATGGTGCTCGCAACGGTCGATGCGGCAAGCCGACCGTCGCAGCGAACCGTGCTGCTCAAACAGGTCGACGCGGCGGGATTCGTCTTTTTCACCAACTACGGCAGCCGGAAGGGGCGGGAGATCGCGGAAAATCCTCGAGTGGCGTTGCTGTTCTTCTGGCCAGCGCTCGAGCGACAGGTGCGGATCAGCGGAGTCGCCCGTCACTTGGATGCGCATGCATCCGACGCATACTTTTCGGAGCGCCCACGGGGGAGCCAGATCGGCGCGATGGCATCGCCGCAAAGCCAGGTCGTGCCCGGTCGGCAATGGCTCGCGGATCGATACGAATCGGTTGCGGCAGAGGTCGACGACAAGGCAGCGGCGCAACGTCCCGACCATTGGGGAGGCATCGTGGTCACTCCGGACGAGTACGAGTTCTGGCAGGGGCGACCCAACCGGTTGCACGACCGGCTGCGATACCGGCTCAATGATGGTGGCGTCTGGGTGATAGAGCGCCTCGCGCCCTGACGGGACGTTTCGGGCATAGCGCGTTTGACCTGCCTGTGCGCCACGGGTATACTCTGGTGTCGGTACGAAGACGGCCCATTCGTCTAGCGGCCTAGGACACCGCCCTCTCAAGGCGGAGATCAGGGGTTCGAATCCCCTATGGGCTACAGATGAGAACGACCTCTCCGACATACCGGAGAGGTCGTTCTATAGCATCACGAAATTGGGTATACAGCGTCGACAGGTGATCATGCAGTCGAGGCTGCCGTCGGTTCCTTGCGAGGCCGACCAGGTGACCGGGGCTTCAAGGCGACAACATCATCCTCACTGAAGAGCCAGTCCCGGCCCTTCTGGACACCGACACCGCGTTCCTTCGCGAGAGCTGTGGTACGGCGGGGCGTGACATCCAGGCGTTTCGCCACTTCGCGGCTGGTCAGGGACGGATTACGGTCGGATCGCTGGGTAAACGCAAGTCCCCTCGGCCATGCCTGAAATCCGTGCTCGTCCGTATCGCTGGGGACTGGAATGTCGTGTCCCATCTCGTAGGCGTCCGTTGCCCAGCCTTCAAACGCATCCTGAGCCATCGCTCCGACTTCTTCGAAAGGGTCTGCTTGCGTCATGCAACCTGGGAGATCAGGAAAGCGAATGACCCAGCCGCCAGCGTCAAGATCAGCGTCGACGCGAAAGGAATAGCTGCGCTTCACGATTTCGTCCAAGGTCGCCATGTCTGGCCCGCGTGTTCTCTACCGCGCAGCGACCTACTCGGAACCGATTGGCTCACCGCTCATTGTCGGTCCAGTATTTGTCGCAAGTACGTTGGTTTGACGTAGCCCTCATGGCTCGGAATAGAAATCGGTAGATCGCCTTCACGCACGTAGTGAAAATGTAATTTGCGAGTTCGCGCCAAAGTCCAACCGAGATGAACAAGCACCGCCTGAACCTGGGCTAGAGGCATGTCCGGTGGGTAACGCCGCATTTTCTCAAGTAACATCTCCGCCTGGGTCATACGGAGATGTCCTCTGAGGAATGACCCATCGACCAGAGAACGTGACAACTATAAAGGTCCCGAAAGCGGTATGGAACATCAATACCCAGAGACAGCACAAAGGGGGGCTTTGTGATACGCAGTTTGATTGTGGAGTAGGGGATGGGGAGTCTCGACAGTCCCGAAGGATCGTCACCGGCCCGGTTGGTGTGGAACAGCTCAACGCCCCGCAACGTGAACTGCCCTTGCATCATCCACCGAAAATGCGAGATCGTTTGGTATCTCCGCCCCGCAGCTCGGATACCTGATGCCGCTATCGGCTGACCTGTGCCAATCCCATCGGGACTGTACGGACACAATAACCGTACATCATTGGCATGTCAAGCGCAAGGGGGATATTCATCGAATTTTGGATCCGTTCGTCGGCGCCACGAGCTTCGGGATACCAGAGAGCGCTCAGGAGCCAGTCGTAATCGAAGATCGCCCGAACACGTTCGATAGCGACCGGGTCCGTCACTTCAAGCGAGACCTCGCGATTGTCATCGATCGAGGTCGACGTCGGGTTGTGGGAGCCGATCAGGGCGATGTCGTCATCGATAAGCAACGCCTTGGCGTGGATGTAGATGTGATCGGCAACGCGAATATCGACTCCGCCTTTCGCCAACGCACCCAATACCTCGAAGTCCAGATCGTCGTTCGGCGCGTTGACAACGAGGCGCACGTCGACGCCTCGCGCTACCGCATCATTGAGTCCCGCCACGATCTCGTCGTCCCGAATCACCTCGACGTAGAGCCGGATATCCTGTTCCGCGCTCGCCAGCAAATCGACCAGCGACTCTCGCGAGTTTTCCGGACTCACCACCAGCCGGTCCGCGATGTCGTCCAACGAGTTCCCGGACCAGTCGGCCTCGAATACCGCCGCCAACGACCGGACGACCTCGGTGTCGGTGGTGATGACGCCGACCTCGCGGTTCGATTCGAAAGATGAGTAGGTCAGGTTCTGGTTGGTGATGATCCCGACCGCGCCGTCTACGACGATGTATTTGGCATGGGAAAACCGGAACGCGTCAGGACCATACTTCACCTCAATCCCGAGGGCGCTGATCTCGTCGAGCGTGTCGACCTGACCGCCAAATGCGCCGAACGGCGTCGCCTCGAGTAGCATCCGCACTGGCACCCCGCGAGCCTGAGCCCGTGCCAGCGCGTCAATAACCTGGTCATCGGTGATCATGTAGATCGAGACATCAACGGAGCATCGAGCGGCGTCGATCTCCTGGATGACCGGGGCGCGTCCGTCCTCAGGAAGCACGTAGAGGCCGTCGATCTCGTGAGCCTGGGAATCAATGGGCAAGCAGAGCGTCTCAGACGGTGACTGCGCTATGGACAGGTTGCAGCCAGTAAGGCAAATGATCGCCAGCATAACGCAGACTTGGCGAAACCTGGCGGAGGAATCAGCAACGAGCGTTCCCATCTCAGGACGATTGCCCGTGAAGGTAGACGCTTAGGCGAGTGGCGCGGTCTTCGTACGCCTTCCAGGTCATTGCGGCGATGCGCTCTCGAACCTGATCCAGTGTGTCGTCGGACGCTTGTGAGGCCGCCTCGATTGCCCCAAGCAGGCGATCATGCACGCGTCCCATCTCGCGGCGTGCATCTGACAACGAGGTAACTGCCGGACCATCCTGAGACGCTTGCTCAACCTGGTTTCCGGGCGCCGGATCGCCCTCCAGCAGTTGCCGAATGCTCTCGACGGCTGCCTCGTCACCGGTCGTGGTCTCGTCGATCAACGCGACCGTCAGCCTGCTCAATGACGATGAGTCGTCAGGTACCTGTCCGAGCGC
>JACCVC010000116.1 GCA_013698305.1 Chloroflexia bacterium | reverse complement strand
AAGAAGTCGCGTTGCCCCTGGATCAGGTTTGCTGGCAGGAACTCCTGGCGATAGGAGTCAACGTAGTTCAACGCGGAGCTGTGTGCAGGGGTAGGTATTCCGAAGTCGAGCGCCATCCGCAACGCCGTGCGGATATTTGGCTGGCCGTTGTTGATCGCCTCGGTGAAGAACGGATCCAGCATCAGGTTGTCGAGCTGCTTGCCATCGGCGAATGCGTCCATGATCGGATCGAGCAACCTCGCCCGGATGATGCAGCCCGCCTTCCAGATCCTGGCAATTTCGGCGAGGTTGAGATTCCAGCTGTACTCGTCCGACGCCGCCTGAAGCAACGCCATCCCCTGCGCGTAAGAGGAGATCTTGGCGAAGTAGAGAGCGTCTTCCAGCGCGTCGATCGCCGCTTCCCGATCCGGGATGGCCGGCAGCGAGCCGTTGGACTCCGGGCCATGCAACACCTTGCTGGCGGCGACCCGCTTGTCCTTGAACGACGAGATGCTGCGACCGATGACGGCGGCGTTGATGACGGGGATCGGCGTGCCCAACTCGAATGAGCTCTGGCTGGTCCAGCGACCGGTGCCCTTTTGCTCGGCCACGTCGGCGATCACGTCGACGAGCGACTTACCGGTCTCGTCATCGACGAACTTGAGCACGGTGGCGGTGATCTCGATCAGGAACGATTCCAGCTTGCCATTGTTCCACCGCTCGAACACCCCGGCGATATCAGGCGCGGACATCCCCATCGCGCGGCGCATGATGTCGTAGGTCTCGGCGATGAGCTGCATATCGCCATACTCGATGCCGTTGTGGACCATCTTGACGTAGTGTCCGGCGGCGCCAGGGCCGACATGGGTGACGCAGGGGCCGGAGTCGGAGACCGCGGCGATGCCGGTGAGCATCGGCTCGAGCTCGACGTAGGCGTCGGCGGGGCCGCCCGGCATCAGGCTCGGCCCCCATAACGCGCCCTCCTCGCCGCCGGAGACGCCCATACCCACGAAGTTGAAGCCACGGTCCGCCAGCTCGCGGGAGCGGCGCTCGGTGTCCTGGAAGAAGGAGTTGCCGCCGTCGATCAGGATGTCGCCCTGCTGGAGATGAGGGGTGATCTCCTCAATCACGGCGTCGACCGCCGGCCCTGCCTTGACCATCAGCACGATGCGCCGGGGCTGTTCGAGCGAGCCAATCAGTTCCTCGACACTGAAGGCGCCGAGGATGTCCGTCTCCTTGGCCTCGTTGGCGAGGAAGTCCTCGGTGACGGACGCGGTGCGGTTGTAGACCGCTGGCGCGAAACCATTGCGGGCGAAGTTCAATGCAAGGTTTGCGCCCATCACGGCCAGACCGACCACACCCACATGACGCACCTGATGGTTGTCAGTCATTGGCGATTCCTCTCTAAACCCATAAGGGCGTCTTCCTGAGCGGAGCGAAGGACCCCCGCGCGAAGCGCTCGACAGCTTGCTGCCGTTTCGGTTCCGGTGACGTGATTTTGCGCTACGCGCAACGGCTTCGCCGGGAGGTTCTTCGCTGCGCTCAGAATGACGAGATATTGTTGGACGTTATCGCTTTTCATCTGCGTCCCAAAATTACGCATCGCCCGAAGCGGCGGCCAGCGCCGAGCGCTTCTCTTCGACACCGTCGAGCAGGTCGTCGTAGGACGCGATGAAGGCGTCGATGCCCTCTGCCTCGAGCTGGTGCGTGATGTCGGCGATCGGGATGTCCAGCGCGGCGAGATCCTCGGCGACCTTGTGGGCGGCGGCGTAATCGGCGTCGACGGTCCGCTTCACCGTGCCGTGATCGAGAAACGCCTCGATCGTCGCTACCGGCATCGTGTTGACCGTGTGCGGGCCGACCAGCTCCTCGACGTACAGCACATCGCTGTAGTCCGGGTTCTTGGTGCCGGTGCTGGCCCAGAGCGGGCGCTGCACCATCGCTCCCGCGTCCTTCAGGAGCTTGAACTTGTCGGAGCCAAAGAGGCTCTCGAACTTCTCGTAGGCGAGCTGGGCGTTGGCGACCGCGACCTTGCCCTTGAGCGAGGACACATCGGCGCCCTCAGCGGCCTTACCGTCGAGCTTCTTGTCGGCGAGCGTGTCGACACGGCTGACGAAGAACGACGCCACGGAGGCGATCCGGTCGATCGGCTGGCCGGCGTCATGCCTCGCCTGGAGGGCGTCAATGTAGGCGACGGCCACTCGTTCGTAGTTGTCCAGCGAGAAGAGCAGGGTGATGTTGATGTTGA
>JACCVC010000068.1 GCA_013698305.1 Chloroflexia bacterium | reverse complement strand
ATTCAACCCACGTCATCGACCTCAACAGCGACCTCGGCGAGGGGTTCGGCCCCTGGCGACTGGCTCCCGACGACGACCTGATGCCGCTCATCTCCAGCGCCAACATCGCCTGCGGCTTTCACGCCGGTGACCCGCGCATCATCGAGCACACCGTCCAGCATGCCGAGCGGCACGGCGTTGGCATCGGCGCGCACCCAGGCTACCCCGACCGCGTCGGATTCGGGCGCCGGACCATGACCGCCACGCCGGACGAGGTCCGCACCGACGTGCTCTACCAGATCGGCGCGGTCGCGGCGTTCTGTCGCGCCGCCAACGTCGAGCTTCAACACGTCAAGGCGCATGGGGCGCTGTACAACCTCGCCGTCAAGGACGCCGCAACCGCCGAAGCCATCGCGACCGCCGTGAAACAGTTCGACCGTGACCTGCTCTTCTTCGTCCTCCCCGGCTCGGAGCTCGAAGCCGCCGGGGAGTCCGCCGGGTTGCGCATGGCTCGCGAGGCATTCGCCGATCGCGGCTACTTGGCCGACGGCTCTCTCGTCCCCCGTTCCCGTCCCGACGCGATCATCACCGATCACGACCTGGTGACGCGGCGGATGATCCGCCTGGTGACGGATGGGGTGGTCGAGACGGTCGACGGCAGCGATCTCCATCTCAATGCCGACACGATCTGTCTTCACTCCGACACGCCTTCCGCGCTCGGGATCGCTACGGCGCTGCGCCGTGGATTCGCCGAGACGGGAATCTCGGTGCGACCGGTCGGCGCCGCCCGTTCATGAGCGCGTTCGGCACGCCGGAGATCACCCCGCTGGGCGCCACGGCTTTGCTGGCGCGGTTTGGGGAGCGGATCGACCGCGATCTCTCGCTTCGCATCGCTGGGCTGGTCGACCATCTCGATCAGCAGAACGTCCCGGGCATCGTCGACCTGATCCCCGCCTACACGACGTTGATCGTTCTGTTCGATCCGGATGAGGCAGACATGCAGACCATAGCCGGTCTCGTCGACGTAGGCTGGACCACCATAGCGGATAATCCTGAATCGGATAATCAGCAAGTTCGCTTGATAGAGATCCCGGTCGTGTATGGCGGGGATGCCGGACCCGATCTGGAGGACATCGCAACCGCAACCGGGTTGGCTGCTGAAGAGGTAGTCCGGCGGCATAGTAGCGAAACCTATACCGTCGGGGTACTCGGCTTCTCGCCAGGATTCGCCTTCCTGATCGGCTTGCCGCCTGAACTGGAATCTCCCCGCCGCGCCAGCCCGCGCACGCGCGTTCCGCCAGGGTCGGTCGGGATCGGCGGCGCCCAAACCGGTATCTATCCGTTGCCGACGCCAGGCGGCTGGTCGCTGATCGGTCGAACCCCACGCGTCATGTTCGACCCGGCACGGGCATCGGACGATGAGTTGACGCCAGGGGATCGCGTCCGATTCATCTCCATCGACGCCGGTGATGCGATCTTCCCTGAGCCATCGGGCGAGGTCGAGCGCAACGATGATGGCGGTAGCGGCCCTATCGAGATCGTCCAGGCTGGTGTCCAAACGTCTGTGCAAGACCTCGGCCGGCCCGGTCAGGCACGGCTCGGCATCACGCCAGGGGGCGCCGCCGACCGTTCAGCGCTGATTGCCGGCAACCGCCTGCTCGGCAACGCCGCCGACGCGGCCGGGATCGAGTGGACCCTTCTGTCGCCTGCCATTCGGGTCGATGCGCCATGCCGGATAGTGTGTACCGGCGCCGATCCTGGCTGGCGGCACAACGGCGCGTCGGTCGAGATCGGGCAGGTCGTCTCGTTGGCGGCGGGAGACGAGCTTGACGCGCTACCATCCGGGCAACCGCTCGGCGCTCGGGGGTACATCTGCGTTGCCGGCGGCATCGATGTCCCGGTGGTGCGGGGCAGCAGGTCGCTCGATCTCTCGGCTGGCTTCGGCGGCGGGGTTGGCCGCGCCCTGCGAAAGGGAGACTGGCTTCCAATAGGTAAACAGAGTGATAATCCACATGCGGATAATCCATATCCTCAAGATAATTGGAGCAATCCTTCCCACAGGCCATTTCGGGTGGTGCGGGGCCCACAGGCTGATCGGTTCGATCATGTCGCCTGGTCGATCTTTCTGACGGAGCCGTTTACGATCGACACCCAGTCCAACCGGATGGGGTTGCGGCTGAATGGTCCCGCTCTCGTGCCGGATGGTGGCGCCGACGTCATCTCGGAAGGCGTCGTGACCGGCGCGATTCAGGTCACGGGGTCCGGGCAGCCGATCGTGCTGTTGCCCGGTCGCGCGACGATAGGCGGGTACACGAAGATCGCGACGGTGATCGAGGCTGACCATGACCGCCTGGCGCAGCTCCGACCGGGCGCGACGATCCGGTTCGCCGAGATCTCGCTGGAGGAAGCCGACGATGCGTGGCGGGAGATGAGGCCTTCCACCTATGGTGGGTTGAGATTGGACGATGATGAGGGATCAGTCATGAGCGAGGATGCGGCATCACAAACTCCGACGTTGCCGACCGAGACAGACGACTGGACACCCGACGGCGTAATCTCCGTCATCCGGGAACTGGCGAACCATGATGTCCGGGCGTTCTCGCTACGCGTGGAATCGGCGGGTCTGGAGATCGTCATCGACCGGGGTGGTGGGTTACCCGATCTTCCGGCTCGAGCGTTTCAGCACGCCGAAACGTTTCCGCCGACGAAACAGCCAGATAGTATCCCTGCGGAAAATCCGAAAGCGGATCAATTCAGTGTCATCCCCGCGCCATTGCTCGGCACGTTCTATCGTCGCACCTCACCCGACTCGCCGATGCTGGTCGAGGAAGGCGACACCGTCGACGCGGGCCAGGCGGTGGGTATCATCGAGGTGATGAAGACCTATCACGAGGTCACCGCTCCGGTCGCCGGTCGGGTGACTCGCGTTATCGTCGAGGACGGCGCATCCGTCGAGTTCGGCGAATTGCTGATGGAACTCGAACCGACGGGGAAGGATGATTGATGGCGTCTATCAACGATGATGTCCCCACGCCACCGCGTGAGATCCTGACCGAGCGCTTGCTGTTGCTACCAGCTCAGGAATCCGACGCCGAGGCGGTATTCGGGGCCATCGACGAATCGAGAACCGAGCTCGAAGCATGGATGGCCTGGACCCCGCAGGTGAGAGCGCCGGAAGACCTGCGCAGGCGAGCGCCCCAGGTACGGGAGAACTGGGACGCGCGCACGGATTTCGGGATCAGTATCTTTCGGCGGGAGGATGGGCGCTTTCTCGGCGGCACCGGCATGCATGACCCGAACTGGGACGTCCCGTCGCTGTCGATCGGGTACTGGATGCGCACATCCGAGACGGGCAAAGGGTATGTCCGCGAAGCGGTCACCGCGCTCACCCGGGTCGGGTTCGGCCAGCTCGGCCTGCGCCGCATGGTCATCACCTGCGCCGCCACCAACACGCGCAGCCGCCGGGTGGCCGAGTCGGTGGGGTATCAGCTGGAAGGACGGCTGCGCAACGATGAGCGCCTGCCAAACGGCGACCTCCGCGACACGCTGGTCTACTCGCTGATCGACAGCGATGACGTCGTTCGGGAACTTCTGGCGGGTGAATCAGGGACGCTGACGCAGTGACGGTTATCCACCTGTGGAGAGGCTGTGGATAACGTGATTGTCCGAACTCGGAATATCTGCTTTTGTTGCGTACGTACGCAGGTGAGCTGAACGTCACGCGTAGGGACTGATCAACCTGGGTCGACACAGGGTCTGCGCTACGGTCGCGATGTGTCATTTTCCGATGCAGAACCGGCTGAAGATTTCGTTCAGTACCGCCTGGTCAACATGCTCGCCGGTGACCTCGCCGACCGCGTGCAGCGCCGCCCGCACCGATGTCGCCAGCAGATCCTGGGGTATGCCCGCAGCATGGGCCTCCTGCGCGTCGTGAATATGAGCCAGCGCCCGGGCGACCGCCGCCCGCTGTCGCCCGGTGATCAACGATGGCTGCGGGGCAGCGCCACCCAGCGCCTCGACCAGCGCGTCTTCGAGACGCTCCAATCCCGCGCCAGTCGTCGCCGAGACATGCACGGACTGCGCGCCGAGCAGCAACGACATGATCTGAGACTGATCGGCCTGATTCTTCAAGTCCGACTTGTTGATCGCCAGCGCCACCGGCGTCCGCTCGTCCCGCGGTCGAGCCGCAAGTGCCTCGGCAATCTCGATGTCGCCCGGTTGCGGCGCCATTGAGCCGTCCAGCACCAGCACCACCGCCGACGCGGTTCGGAGCGCGTTGCGGCTGCGCTCCACGCCGATTCGCTCAACGACATCCTCCGTCTCGACGATCCCGGCGGTGTCGAGCAGCGTTGCCGGGATGCCCCGCAGGTTGATCGTCTCCATGATCACGTCCCGCGTGGTGCCCGCTACCGGCGTGACGATTGCCCGGTCCGCCCGCAAGAGCGCGTTCAGCAAGCTGCTCTTGCCGACGTTGGGACGCCCCACCAGCGCGATCCGGGCGCCGTCGCGGTAGAGCATGCCCGCCTTCGACCCCGCGACCACCGCATCCAGCGCTTCTTCCGCCGCCTGTAACCCGGTCGAGATGTCCGCCGTTTCGATCTCGTCGTCGGGGAAATCGGCGGAGGCGTCCAGATAGGCCAGCAGGCTGATCAGCGCGGCGTTGGCAGGTTCCAGCCGCCGGGTGAGATCGCCACCGAGGTCCGACACCGCCAGTCGCAGGCTCTCCGCCGTGCGGGCGCCGATCACGTTGAGCACCGCTTCTGCCTGGGTGAGGTCGAGCCGTCCGTTCAGGAACGCCCGCAAGGTGAACTCGCCTGGCTCGGCGTGCCTCGCCCCCGCCGCCAACGCCAGCCGCAGCGTCTCTCGCAGCGGCACCGGACCACCGTGGCAGGAGAGCTCGACCGTGTCTTCGCGGGTGTAGGTGTGTGGCGCCGCCATCCACGCCAGCAGCACCTCGTCGATTGGAGTTCCGTTCGCCGGGTCGAAGATCGTGCCGTAGAGCAGCCGGTGGCTGTCGATGGCGCGAAGATCGACTGCTCGGTTGCGACCGGATCGCCGGAAGATCTGGCCGGCGATGTCTGCCGCTTCCGCGCCGGAGATGCGCACGACCCCGAGCCCTCCCTCTCCGGGCGGGGTGGCGATGGCGGCGATCGTGGCGGTGTCCATTGATGCTCCTGAAACGGGTGAGGTCGGGACGCTGATGTGATGGCGTCATCGCGAAGATAGCAGATCGACTGCACCGGTTGGTTTGTGATCGGGCGTCGGCATCGGGTCGGCGGAATGTGGCGAATTGGCTATCCTTGACGGAGTGATCGACCGATCCGCCATCAGAGAGGCCCGCGCCCGTGACAAGCGACTCCGGATCAGACAATCCAGCCGACCGGCAACGGGGCGATGGCGATGGGTTCGACGGAGATGGTCGGCCCGGCGAAGGGTTGATCTTTTGCGGCATGTGCGGCGCGCTCAATCCCGCCGGTCGCTATTATTGCGCGGCCTGCGGCACGACCCTGGTCGATGCCTTCCACGCCACCGAAGGGCTGCGCGTCTATGAGCGCCCGGATTCTGCCTCACGGCTGATCGAGATAGTCGCTTCGGGCACTGAGCTGGAGCTCGTCGAGGAAGCCGACGCGCCCGAGGATTTCGCGCGGGTACGGCTGCCCTACGGTCGCCTGGGGTACATCCGGCTCAAGGAGGTCGAGGCGATGGCAGTCGCGTCCGGGCTCTCGGTGTCTGGAACGCCTCCGATTCTGCCCCGTCGCTCCCGTCCCGTGCCCGACATCAACACCAACGCGACCGGCTGCATCTCGTCGACGGCGGCGCTGGGCTCGCTGGTGTTGCTGGTCGTGATCGGCGTGCTGATGCTGGTGCTGCTGGCGACGTCGGACACCTACGATCAGGGGACAATCCTGCTGGTGTTCTGTTTCGGGCTGGGGCCGTTCGTGTTGCTGACGATCGGGGTGTATCTCTATGCCCGCAGCCGCGACGACCGCCTCGCCGAAGAGGACGAGGACGACGGGGCGGAGATCGTGGCATGACGGTTGAAGGCACCCTCGAAGGCATGCAGCGCTACACGATTCACGGCGGTCCCTATGCGCGGTTGTTCTTCAGCCACGCTGACGATCCGGGGACGATCATCCAGGCGCAGTTGCCGGAAGAATCGTGGGATGGCGATCTTGAAGTCGGCGATCGCATCGTCATCACCTACCTGCTCAAGACCGTGATGGAGATCAGGCGCGCGCCATCTCATCTGTAGGGTGCGGACTTTGTGTCCGCCCGTTCGTTGTGTGTGGTCCGCTGTGCTCGACCATACGACAAACCTCGGCACGGTGACCCAGGTTTACAAACTAGCGGCGAAGCCATCCGGATACCGGGCATCCCACTCCTTTCGCAGGATGCCGTAGCCCATGCCGTCGAAATACTCGCCGTTGACGATGCGCGCCTTCCGGAACCGTGCCTCCTCGGTGAAGCCGAGCTTTCTTGCCAGCGCCATCATGCCGTGATTGCCCGACCATGTCCGCAGATCCAGCCGCGCCAGTTCCGGCAAGGCGGCGAGCAGATAGTCACACCACAGTCCCAACGCCTCGTAGCCGTATCCCCTGCCCCAGTGCTCCGGATCGAACACCACGATGCCGATCAACAGCCAGTTGGTCTCCTCGCTCTCCCACGCCGCAGTGACGAGGCCCAGCAGGCCGTCGGTGTCCACATCGGCGATTACCAACCGTCGCCGAGGTTCCGGCCACTCCCCGGTTTCGATACGTGCTTGTGCACCGGTCACCATCTTCTTGACGTCATCAGGAGATGGCTTCGGATAGTACGGTCCGTCCAGTTCGTGCCAGGCGTTGCCCGGCATCGTCCACTGTTCCCAGGCGGGCAGGTCATCCAGGATCATATCGCGCAGCAGAATCCGTTTGCCAGTAACCGGCAACATCGTCATTGTGGCTGCTGGAATTCATATTCCCACAGTTGCCGCTGGACCTGGAGATGGCCGGTGTGCAGCGCGATGTGGTCGATGGTGTGCATCAGCCAGTCGGCGTTGGTCCAGTCCAGGTCCGGTCGATCGGGCAGCGGCTCGCCACCGAAGTCGTCCTCGGTCATGTCATCCAGCAGCGCATGCAGCCCGTCGAGAAAGGTGTTGAAGCGCGTTTCGATTTCGGCATAGGTCGTGGTCGCCCCGAACTCATCGTCGCGAACACGATCACTCGGCTGGCGCCCGACCATGTGCAGCGCGTGGAACTCGGCCGCCGAGACGGTGTGCACCGCCAGCGCGGCGAACGTGTTGATCGCGTGACCGCCCCGGATCGCCGCCGCCGGCTTCCAGCGGTCAAGCACATCCCGCGGTACGTCCCGCAGCGTCTCCAGCAGCTCATCAACGTGATTGCGGATCGAGCGTTCGATTGCCGCGCCGGTTGGGGTCATTGGTGTGCTCCTATGGAGTCCGTCTCTACGAGTGCTACCGGACCGATGCCGTCATCTCGGTCATCCAGCCGCGCTCGGCGCCGATCGTCGTGGGCTGCCCGTGCCCCGGATACACCGTGACGTCATCCGGTAGCTCCAGCAGCCGGGCGAGGCTCTGCAGCATGGTGTCCTGGTCAGCGCCGGGAACATCGGTCCGGCCATGCCCACCGGGGAACAGCACATCGCCGCCGAGCAGCACCTTCGCCTCCACATTGTAGAGGACGATGTGCGACGGATCGTGTCCCGGCAAGTGCATCACCGCGAAGGTTTGCTCGCCGACCGCTACCTCGTCACCATCATCGAGGTGACCGTCCGACGTGATCGGTTCAATGGTGTACGGCAGATCCATCACGGCGCTGCCGGGACGCGCCAGCCGCGCGTCGGCCTTCGAGTGCGCATGCACCGGGGCGCGCAACGAGACGCGAAAGGCGTTCGTGTCGACGATGTGGTCCCAATGTGTGTGCGTCAGAATAATCGTATCGACGGTCACGTCGTGGTCTCGTACTATCGTCATAACCGCGTCATGACTTTCGGGTGGCGCGTCGATCAGCAGCGCCTGTTTCGTGTCCGCAACGACTACCAGAAATGCGTTGGTTTCCAGTGGGCCGGCTGGAATCTGATGAATATCGAGCTTGGATGCCAAAGCGAAGATTCCTTTCAACCTTGCAGGTCGGATCATTGGTGGACCAATAGTTGCGAAGAGCGTCAACATGGTCGTGCGGGTCTTCCGTCCAGGCATGAAACTTGCAGAACGAATTCGGGAATGAACGGAACGATGAGATCACTATGGGCCACAAGCGGCGCTACCGGAACACATTCATACGCACCATCGCCCATGTCCGGTAGTGGAGCTATCACACGTTTGGCGACTATGCAACATCCTTCAGAACATCCCACCGTGCTGATTGCCGACGATGAGCCAGCCATTGTTGACCTGCTTGCCGACTTTCTGGAAGATCAGGGGTTCAACGTCGAACGGGCGTATGATGGCGCGATCGCGCTTCGCATCATCCGGCAAACGCATCCCGACCTCGTCATCGCCGACGTGATGATGCCACATCTCGATGGGTATGGCCTGGTCCGGGAGTTGGAGAACGGGAGCGATGGCGTCCCGGTCATCCTCATGAGCGCCGCGGTGACGCCACGGCGCCGGGATGTGTCGTTCATCGCCAAACCGTTTGACCTGGACAAGCTGCTCGACCTGATCACACACAATCTCAACGGGTCAGGTTGAAGACAGGCGAGCCCCTCGTACACAAGGTGCGAGGCTACCGCCTGATCACGCACAACCTCAACGGATCAGGTTGACGACAGGCGTCCGGTATCGAGCAGTTCTTTCACCTGCTTGCGGTTTGGCACGCCGAATGGCCCCACCTTGCCGATGCTGAGCGCGGCAACGGCATTGGCGTACTCTCCAGCCTTCCGCGCGGATATCGTTCGGTCGGAGGCTTGCAGGAAGAATGCGGCGGCAAACACGTCGCCGGCTCCGGTGAGGTCCTGCACATCCACCCGATACCCCGGCAAGTCCAGCTTTTCTCCGCCCGCAATGATCTGCGCGCCGTTCTCGCCGCGGGTGATCGCGGCCAGCCGCCGAGCTCCCACCCGGTTGACGACTTCGCGCGTATAGGCGATTTCCTCGTCGCTCACGATCACGCTGTCCAGCCGGTCGGAGAGGTTCCCTGGCAGCTTCAGCGGTATGTGATTGACCCGTCCCCCGCTACCACGTGGCCACGATCGCATCCAGCCCTGCGGGGTCGCCCCGAGGAACTGCGTCGTCAGGCCGGTGCTGGCGCGCGGGTCGATCTCGTCGGCGATCGGGCCAAGGTGGACGATCTTGGCGTTGCGCCAATGGGGCGGCAGGCCGTTGACATCGATCCGCCCGGCCCAGTGCGGCATGGTCTGAATCCGTCGATCGGCCCGGTACTCGTTGATGAAGGTGGTCGGCATCTCGGCGTCCTGGACGATGATGCTGACCTCGTTGAGATAGGGCTCCAGCGCGGGGATCGTCATTCCGGCTACCTCGCGACCGAACACGCCCCGTGTCAGGACCGCCGTCCTCGCGCCGAGCCTGGCGGCGGTCAACGCGGAGTACAGCGCCGTACCCCCCAGCACGACAGATCCGTCCGGTTGCAGATCGGCGCAGATGTGGCCGATCACCAGGTAGTCGGGGGTACGCATGCGCTGCACGCCGGAGTGTTTCCCACCCTGCCGGAACGGGCGGCGCTCATTTTTTGTCGCCGGGGCTTGCTGGTCTGACATGGCGGGTTGCTCCGTCCTTCAATGGGAAGTGACGTCATTCCGTAGGGGCAGACCCCGTGTCTGCCCGAATTGAAGAATCTCCCGGCGAAGCCGAATCCCCAACCGTATGTGCTGGCTGGCGCCCCATATCCCTGATTCTGCGCCAGCTTCCCTGTCGTGCGCTATCGCTACGCTGCGCGCGGGGGGTCTTCGCTCCGCTCAGAATGACGGGTTTTGTTTCGATAGCCTGGGCTGGAAAGGAACCTGGCTACCCGCGCGGCTGAATGGTGATGTGCCGCTGATTGCCCTCGCCGCTGCTTTGGGTCTCGACCTCGGGGTGCGAGCGCAACGTGAGGTGGATCACCCTCCGCTCGTTGGGCGGCATCGGCTCCAGCTCCATCGGACGCTTGCTGTGAGCAACCTGCCGCGCCACCCGCTCCGCCAGCCCCACCAGCGCTTCCTCGCGGCGGGATCGATACCCTTCGACATCGAGGATCACCCGCGACCAGGTGCTGAGCTTGCGGTTGACCAGCAGGTTGACCAGGTACTGGATGTGCGACAGGTGCTCGCCTCGCCGTCCGATCAGCATGCCGAGGTCCGAGCCGATGATGTCGATGAAGATCGTGGGCGGGTCCTCGCCATCCAGCGGCACCGTCGACGGGTTGTCCACCGCCATCACGTCTGCCTGGATTCCCATCCGGTCGAGCAGGTCGCGCACCGCCTGTTTGGCGATCCGCTCGTCGTCGGCATCGACGCGCTCGATCGTGGCGAGGTCCGGTCGTTTTCCGCGTTGCGACGGGCGATCGGTTG
>JACCVC010000049.1 GCA_013698305.1 Chloroflexia bacterium | reverse complement strand
ACAAGAGCTGACCTTTACCCACAAGTCGTTCCATGTCCGAATTGCCGTCATCACCGCGTTGTGCCGACCCTGTGTCGGCCCGTTGGGACTGCTTTGTCACAAGCCGACACAAGGTCGGCACTACGTGGCCGTGTCACTCCACGATGGTTATGCATGTTCCCCATCGTTCGAATGGCGACTCTTTCGCCAGATCGACCAGATGCGGGTAAGGATCAGCCACAAGAGGCGGGCCTAACTATCGTTCGACCAATACGCGAGTCTGGAGTCCTGTGCCGCATCAAACACACGTCTGAACATGGACAAGATCACGAATCATTCGCTATGGTGTACGCATTGGTTCCGGACTTCATAAGTGAAGTTCATGGGAGCGTCGATCCGCCATGAGAGACATGCGCGAAGTGCTCGATCACCTGAGCCACTTCCCGGCGATTGCCGATCATCTTCTAACGCTGCGACGCGAAATGCACTTCATTGCAGCCGCCTCGCCCAGCGCCTCCCTGGTGCGGGAATGGCATGCCCACGGGTATTCCGCATCCCGGTATCTCCCACTGTCACTGAGCCCGATTCTCGAAGGGCTGGTGATCACTGCTGGGGTCGCCGTCGGTTGGCATCGCGCGCCTTCTGACTTTGACTTGCCTCCTTCTCTTGGGCATGGTGACAACCGATTCCTTATGGGGCAGCTAATTCATGTGACCAAGGAGTACGACGGGCTCAACTGGACGGCCGATACCCTCGACATCCACACGATTGGACACCTCGCGGCATGCGCGTTGACCTCGGCGAATTTCTCGCGGAGGTTGAATCTGATTGCGGCGGTACCGTCCTCTCGCGGCACGAATTCACTTCCATTTCTGATCGCGAAGGACATTTCGTTCCTGACAAGGATTCACTATGCGCCTGATGATGCACTTGGCTTTGCTCGGCACATCGAACCAGTAAAGGAGACGAACGACTACTGGCAAAAGCGGGCAATGCTTCACAAGTCAATGAACGGCAATGGCGCCCTCTTCCACGGACGTCATGTCCTGCTGGTGGACGACGTGTGCCGGTCCGGCGCAACGTTTCACGAAGCGGCGAGAGCCTGCGTTCAAGCAGGAGCGGCAAGTGTTGCCGTGCTGGCGGTGAGCAAAACCTTCAAGTTTCAACGAATTCCGGACCATGAATCAGCGCACATCCGGCACTCGGCCCTCACGACAAGTCCGGGCGGACATCTCGGATCATGATCATGCCGGATACGACGACGCTTGCCGCGAAGGCGATTCTCGGCCTGATGAACCTGCCGGGAGTCGCGTCACAAACGGTCTACAAGATTGCCGATCGCCTTGAAGCGCAAGGCTCCGGGTTGCAGCACCTTCTCGATTATGATGCGACCAGTCTCGTTGGCGGCGAGATCCTTGACGAATCCCACGCGGTCAAATACACGTCGTATGACCAGCGGCGCTGGCGGGAATCCGTTGTGGATGCGTTGCAGACAGACGACATGCTCCTCATCCCGTTCATATCCGAACACTATCCCGATCACCTTCGGGCTCGACCGCGAACACTCGCGCCACCGCTGCTGATGGTCGCGGGGAAGGTTGAGTTGCTCCACACGCCCGGCATTGCATTCGCCGGAGCGCGCAACGTTTCGATTGATGGGCAGACGATCAGCAAGCAGCTTGCGCAGAAAGCCACCGCCAGCCGGTTTACGGTCGTTTCGGGCGGGGCGAGGGGAACGGACTCACTGGCTCACGAAGAAGCAGTGAATGCAGGTGGCAACACTATCGTCGTGCTTGCTGAAGGAATCCTGACATCCTCTTCCCGCCGGCTTGTCAGGGCCGTCGATCATGGCGCGGTCGCGGTCGTCTCAACATTCCTTCCTCAAGGAAGCTGGCAAAAATGGCGAGCAATGGGGCGTAACAACTACATCCTGGGCCTCTCGGACCGACTCGTGGTGATCGAAGCCAGAGAATCGGGAGGAACACTTGCTGTCGGCAAGTCGGCACTCAAACTGGACATTAATACGTGGGTACTCGATTATGAAATTCCGCCGCTAACAGCAACCGGAAACCGTCTTCTTCTGGATCTCGGAGCGCATCCTCTACGTGTAACCGCAAATCTGGAGGTGGCAATTCCCGACGATCTGTTTGCCTTGCACAATTGGAAGGTGCAAAGCCTTCCGCCGACGTAGCCCTATCGAGCGCAGCCAGAGAGAACGGCGTGCCCACCGAAGCAGACACGCCGCCTGTCACCACCAATGTGAAACCGGCCAGCCTCAGCTCGCCGGGGTCGCCTCGTCGGCAAGATCCGCCTGAATCTCGATCAGGAGGTCGATCTCCGACTGCTGCGCCTCGATCACTTCCTCGGCGACCGCGACCAGTTCCGGATTGACCGCCAGCTCAAGCGCGTCCTCCGAGGCATCGACCGCCATCTGGTGATGCGGGATCGTCAGCTCGATGAACGCCAGCTCCTTGTCCTCAGCCGCGCAGAAGGTCATCACGAGCGCCTCCGGACTCATCAACTGGTGCATGGATTCCATCGACATTGATGACTCCTCCATACTGGGCATCGTCATCATCATCATGTCCATCGAGACCGGTTCCGCATCCGGGTACCACGCATCGCGGAACGCGATCAACTCGTCGATCTCTTCAGCTTGCGTGTCGATGATCGTCTCGGCCAGCTCGACCAGGCGCGGATGACGCAATTCGGTTGTGGCAACCTGCGCCAGGGCGATGATGCTCTGGTGATGCGGGATCATCATGTCGATGTACGCCAGGTCGAACTCGGCCATCTCCATGTCGCCCGTGGCGTGATCCGCTGACGTGGCGGCGCTCATGCCGACATGATCCGCCATCGGGGTCGACATCATTGGCATGACATCTTCACACGACGTTGGCGTGGGGGTAGCATCCTGCGCCGCCCCGGAACCGACCGGCACGAACGCCAGCAATAGACTGAACGCAATGGCGGCAAGAAACGCAGTGGGGAGGTCGCGGCAGACAGACCCAACTCGGGTAGTGCTCATGAACTTCTCCTGTTCAGATGGAAAATAGAGGAACGGCATTTCCTAGGGCAGGAGATCGGCTCAGTTGAGGTACACCTGAAGCATCGCCCGGCGTTGTCCGGGAGAGCTGCCAGGTTCGTCGTGATCAATCGCAACCGCTGCGGATTCTGCCACCTGGCAGCGTGAATCCGTTACGACGTTGGATGGAAGATCACCATCGACGCGGACCGATTCGCCGGTTCTCGCCGCCTCAAAAGACATGCAGGTCGCGGCCTGCGCGTCTGCATCGCTGCCACGCAACCAGATATTGGAATCGGGCGCATCGTGAGCCGGCGTATGTTCGCCAAGGGTCGCCGCATGCTCGACGTTGTGCGGGTCCATCGCCATGACGACGTCATGGGACACCAGCAACATCAGGAGCGTCATGGCAAGGCGTGGCAACCAGATTGTCGAGGATCGGCGGAGCATGTGCTGAGACCTTCTGGTGGAATGCCT
>JACCVC010000030.1 GCA_013698305.1 Chloroflexia bacterium | reverse complement strand
CGCAACCGACCCCCCGCCAGCGCGTCGATGCCGCTGACCTGCCAGGCGGTCATCACCGGATGGCGATACGACACCGGCGAGACCATCGGGCCGAACGATATCCGCTCGGTATTGGCAGCCAGCCAGGCGAAGGAGACCCACAGCTCGAGCGCATCCTCATACGGACCTTCCGGCGCGACGAAGTGGTCGGAGCGATAGAGCCCGTCGAACCCGAGCTCCTCGACCGCGCGAACGAGCCGCTGCCACCTCGGCCAGGACAACCCCTGTTGCCCCTCGACCATGATCGAAACTTCCATCAGATTCTTCCTGTTCAGTTCGGGCGCGAACCGCCCCATTGATGTCCTTACGGAGTATCGCAATACCCAAGCGTACGATGCATCGCCAAATCCGCAACCTTTGGCGGCTGCACGTAGCAGGAGCGGTACACTTGCTCGTGATCGCATTAGTGTGATGTAGCGTCAGGCGACATGGATATTGGGCGAGAGCACCGTGATTCAGTTCAGGAGAAACACATGACATCGCCCACAGTGACCTACGATCCCGATGTCAACGTGCTGTACATCCAACTCCTTGACGCCGAGGTGTTGGAAACGGTGGAGTTGGCAAAGGGCGTCTATCTCGATATTGACGCCGAGGGCCGAGCAATCGGATTCGAGATCCTCAATGCGGATGTGTCGCTGCTCGCATCAGTTCCAGCGTTGCCTGGCAAGGCGGTCCTGCGTGACCTACTCAAGCCCCATGCGGCCTGAGTCTGTTGGGCTCAGTCCATTGATGCAGGCTGAGTACCACGTCACAACACGGTTGTCATTCCGAGCGAAGTCGTGGAATCTCTGTCTCAATCCAACGAACCTTGCGACACTTGTGTCCTATCAACGCTGAGATGCCTCGACACGCATTCGGCAAGCTCGGTGCAGGCTGTGACTGCGCCCTCGGCTCGGAATGACAATATCCTTGTGAAGTTAGTGAGTTCCGCCTGGCATCAGAACGAAGGAGGCCACGAGAAATGACACAGGATCCGGCGATGCGCACGGTGCGCGATTCGATGGGCGAGATGCAGGTTCCCGCCTACGCGATGTACGGGGCTACAACGGCTCGCGCCGTGGAGAACTTTCCGATCAGCGACCTGCGATTCTCGCGGAGCTTCCTGCGGGCGCTCGGGCTGGTGAAACAGGCGGCTGCCGCCGTGAACGCCGACCTCGGGCTGCTGGATCAGGGCCTCGCCATCGCCATCGAAAGCGCCGCCATCGAGGTTGCCGAGGGCAAATGGGATGCCCACTTTCCGATCGACATCTTCCAGACCGGCTCCGGCACCTCCACCAACATGAACGCCAACGAGGTGATCGCCACCCGCGCCGACCAGCTCGATCACGGCGAGACCAGCCCGCACCCCAACGATCACGTCAACATGGGGCAATCCAGCAACGACGTGATACCGACCGCGATTCACGTCGCGGCCTACCTGGAGATCGCCGAACGGCTGCTCCCCGCGCTGACGCATCTGCAGGAAACGCTGGACCGCCGCGCCGCCGAAACCCGCGACATCGTCAAAACAGGTCGCACCCACCTGATGGACGCCACCCCCGTCCGGCTCGGCGATGAGATTGGCGGATGGGCGGCGCAGGTGGGGCAGGCGCGAACGCGGCTGGAAGCGTCCCTGCCGAGGCTGGCAGAGCTCGCGATCGGCGGCACAGCCGTCGGCACGGGCATCAACACGCCAGCCGAGTTCGGCCAACTCGTCGCGGCAAAGCTGGCATCCCTGACCGACCAGCCGTTCCGCGAGGCGGGCAACCACTTCGCTGCGCAGGGTTCGATGGACACCGTGGTCGAGGTCAGTGGCCAGCTCAAGGCCTATGCCGCCGGGTTGATGAAGATCGCCAACGATCTTCGCTGGATGAACAGCGGGCCTCAGGCGGGTCTCGGCGAGATCGTGCTACCGGTGCTGCAGCCAGGGTCGTCGATCATGCCCGGCAAGATCAATCCGGTGATCGCCGAGGCGACGATGATGGTCTGCGCCCAGGTGATCGGCAACGACGCCGCGATCACGGTCAGCGCGCAGATGGGCAACTTCGAGCTCAACGTGATGCTGCCGGTGATCGCTCACAACCTGCTGGAATCGATCTCGCTGCTGGCGAGCGCGTCGAATGTGCTCGCCGACAAGGCCATCGCGGGGTTCACGGTGAATACCGAAACCATCGCCGAACTGGTCGAAAAGAACCCGATCATGGTGACCGCGCTCAACCCGGTGATCGGCTACGACATGGCCGCGAAGATCGCCAAGCAGGCCTATGCCGATGGCCGCCGGGTCAAAGACGTCGCCGCCGAAATGACCGATCTCTCTCCAGACGATCTGGACCGCATCCTGGATCCCGCCTCCCTGGCCGATCCCGGCATCAAGGGATAGTGAGAATCACGTAGGGGTCGATTCTGCAGGATAGCGGCCCGGTTCGCCGCTTGCGGCGGACAATGCATCATCATCAAGCCATCCCGATTCCGTGGCTATTGCGCACGCTTCGCAAACGGCGGGCGTTGGGACCGACACAAGGTCCCAACGCCCAATCTGCCCTACGCATCCTCCTGGCGAGTCATGTGGGCGGGTGACGCGTTGAGCGCGCCCGCTCGTCCCGGCACCAGTAACATCGGCGCTCCCGCCCCGTCAGGCGATTCCAGGATCGGCAGCCACACGGTGAACTGCGTTCCGGAATCGGGGCTGCTCTCAACATCGATCCAGCCGTTATGACCCTGGACGATAGCCAGCGCGATCGCCAGCCCAAGCCCGCTGCCGCCGACCTGCCGCGAGCGGGAGTTCTCGACCCGGTAAAAGCGCTCGAACAGGTGAGGCAGGTGTTCCGGCGCGATGCCCTCGCCACTATCGACCACCTTGATACGAGCGCACGTATCCTTGCCGTCGCCTGGCTCTGCCGCGTCGATGATGAGGTCGATCGTCCCTCCGGCAGGTGTGTAGCGGATCGCATTCTCCATCAGGATGATCATCACCTGCACCAGCCGGTCACCGTCGCCGTAGATCATCAACGGTTGCCGGACCGACAGGTGCAGCCGCTGACCATGGGCGAGCGCCTCGGCAGTGCGGAACGCCTCCCTCGCCACGATATCGAGCGACACCGGCTCCGGGTGGACCATGTGGCCGAACCCTTCGGCGTCGGTCCGGGCCAGCAGCAACAGGTCGTCGATCAGACGAGCCATGCGCCCGCTCTCCCGCTTGACGTCGCCGAGCGACTCACGCAGGTCGTCGGGATCAATGGGACGGTCGCTCTTCAAGGCGCGGTGCAGGACATCGACATTGCCGCGGATGGCGGTCAGGGGCGTGCGAAGCTCATGCGAGGCGTCCGCCACGAACCGGCGCTGCGCCTGAAACGCGCGTTCGATCCGCTCCAGCATCCCGTTGAAGGTCTGCGCCAACCGCGCCAACTCGTCCTGGTTGTGGCCGACATCGATCCGGGTCGCGAGCGATTCCTGCGCGTCTCCCTTGCGGGCGATGGCGTTGGCGGTATTGGCGATCCTGTTGACCGGGGCCAATGCCCGCCCGGCCAAAATCCAGCCGCTCCAGGTCGCGACCAGGATGCCCGCCGCGCCACCGGCACGGAGCAACTGGTTCAGGATCTCGATCGCATGATCCTGCCGCTCCAGCGACTCGCCGAGCACGATCGCGCCCACCGAGTTCTGCGACAGCGACGTCTCGGAATCCAGCTGCTGCACCACGACCGGTATCGAGTAGATGCGCACCCGCTGCCCGTTGACGGAGAGGGTTTGGTAGACCGTGTTGCCCTGGCTGATCTCGCCCAGGTCGACGAGTTCCAGCGCCTCTTGCGGCACATTACCCTGGCTGGAGAACGCTTCACCGTTCATGTCCATCGTGACGGCGAACAGGCCGGAGGTAACCAATGCGGCGAACGCGGAGGTCGGCTCGATCTCGGCCCCTTCAAGCGACCCCGCCGATGCGCTGACGTAGGTGTCCCCGGCCAGCGCAATGCTGTCGCTCCCCTCGAAGACCTGCTCGCTGGCGTCGTCGAGCCGACGATCGACATCCTCGTCGAGTGAGCGGCTGAGGAACACCGAGAGCAAAATGCCCAGCACCACGATGATCACGACGAGAACGAGGGTGTACCAGGCGGTGAGGCGAAACCGGACCGAGCTGAAGATGCGAATCCGCGACAGCCGCGTCCCGCCACTGGCGTCTTCTCCAACCTGGCCGGTCGCGTCCTCGGCGACTTGCCCCTGGCGGTGTTCGGTTGCCCTGTCGTACCGCGATCGGTTCATCGCTGCCTCAATACATACCCCACGCCGCGGACGGTCTGGATCAGCCGATCCTCGTCTTCGCCCTCCAGAGAGCGCCGCAGGTTGCCCACCACCACTTCCAGCACATTGGATTCGCCAAAGAAATCATCGCCCCACACCCGATGCATCACCGTGCTGCGCGTCAGCACGGTGTTGGGGTTGCGCAGAAAAAGGGCGAGCAGGTCGAACTCCCTGGGAGTGAGCTCGATGTCGCGCTGGCCGCGCGTCACGGTCCGGCTGCCAAAATCGAGGGTCAGGTCGGCGAAGGTCAGCATCTCGTGTCTGGCATCGCCGGTCGATGTCTGGGTGCGGCGAAGCAGCGCCCTGACTCGCGCCAGCAGCTCGTCGAAGTCGAACGGCTTGACCAGGTAGTCGTCCGCGCCGGCGTTGAGCCCGGAAACCCGGTCGACCACCGAATCGCGGGCGGTCAGCATCAGGATCGGCAATCGCCCGCCTTCTTCCTCCTCAACCGCGCGGAGCCGTCTGGTCAGCTCGATCCCGTCGATACCGGGCAGCATCAGGTCCAGCACCAGCACGTCAGGCCGCCGGTCGTTGATAGCGTCGAGCGCCTTGCGGCCATCCTCGACCACCTTGACGTCATAGCCTTCAAAGATCAGGCCACGGCGCACGAAACCGGAGATCGACGGCTCGTCTTCAACCAGCAGAATGTGTATGTCCGACATGGAGTTCCCCGTGATGTTCCTGGCGCGCGATGCTGAACGATGATGCCGCTGTTTCCATCCATGGTACTTCAGGCGCAACGCTCGATGTACATGAGAGGCAGATACGACAATCGGCGGGCTCCGCGTTGGAGCGCCGCCGACGATCAGGGATGGGGGAGGAGAGAAAAACGGTCGGTCGGTCACGATTCGTGAGCCCGACCCGCCGCTCTTCATGTTTCAAGTATGAACACCAATGCTGAACGCACCCTAACTTCAGCCTGAATGCAGGCTGAAATCGCATCATGCGAAATCGGGGTGATTCGTCAATGAACCACGTAGGGGCAGACCCTGTGTCTGCCCGTTTTCATAACTCCCACGGGCTGATACCGGAATTAAGGATCAGCCCCTACGTTGCCAGGCGCGTGAAACACTGCTTGTCCATCAGAATTCCGTGCGACATGTTTGGGATGGAAACAGAGGTCCGCGGGTGGCTTCCCCTCGTCACGCATCCGCGGCGACTGTAGCCGTCTCCGTATCCGGGCGCTCCATGCGTGGCAGGCGGATGGTGAATGTTGCCCCCTCACCGTCTGGAGACCGAACCTCGATGCCGCCGCCGTGGGCCTTGACGATTTCCTGAGAGATGAACAACCCCAGGCCAAGCCCGCGTTTGGCGGTGTCGCGGTCGAGACCCTCATGCTGGGCAAACCGCTCGAAAATCGTGGCGAGATCGGCGGCGGGGATGCCCTCGCCGTGGTCCTGTATCTCGATCACGGCCTCGCCGTCATCGGATCGAAGCCGCATGTCGATATGGGCTGACTCCGGCGCATGCGTCAGCGCGTTGGTGATCAGGTTCAGCACCACCTGCTCCAGGCGCGC
>JACCVC010000016.1 GCA_013698305.1 Chloroflexia bacterium | reverse complement strand
GCGCGCCGCCGACAAGCACGCCTCGTTCCTCGGCGCGTTGGAGCAGACGCTGCCCCTGCTCCCGGTTGGCCGTGAGCGGCTTTTCGTTGTAGACCGATCGGCCCGCCTCGACCGCCGCCAGCGCGACGTCGCCATGCGCCGCCGGGATCGTCAGGTTGACGATGATCTCGATATCGGGGTGCGCGAGCAACTCCTCGACCGTGAACGCGTCGACGCCATGCGCCTCGGCCTGAGACCGGGCACGGTCCATCACCAGATCGGCGATGCCGACGGGGCGCAGGTTGTCGAACATCGCCGTGCAGTTCTGGAGATAAATATCGGAGATATATCCGGCGCCGACGATGCCGACGCCAACCGGTGCATCGGGTGCCATCTGCCGCTACATCCCGGACAGCGCGGGGAGCGGGTCCGGGCGGGTCATGGTGGTGGTGAGGTCGACCCGGCGGCCAGCGTCCGCCGCCTCCAGCACGGACGTCATGATGTCGACGACGTGACTGGCCATCTCGCCGCTGGCGCGGGCCGGGTCGCCGCCGTCGCGAAGCGCCCGCGCCATGTCGCTGACGCCGATGCCACGGCTGTTCTCGGTGTGGCCGTGGGTGATCGGCAGCTCCTCGGTGTCGCGAGTGTGCTCATGCACCAGCGTGACCGTGCCGCCGAAGGTGTTGGGATCGGGCAGGTGGAGCGTGCCCTCGGAGCCGTAGATCGTCAGGATCGTCGCGCGCTCCGGCGCCTCCCAGACGTCGAACGACGCCATCAACGAGCCGATCGCCCCGCTCTGGAACTGGAGGCTCGCCGCGATATGGGTCTGCGTGTTCACCGGAATCGATGTTCCATGCTTCGGTCCCTTCGCCGTGACGGTGCGCTCCGGAAAGCTGGCGTGACCAAAACCGGTGACCGCCTCGACCGGACCCAACATGCTGGCCAGCGCAGTCACGTAGTAGGGGCCAACGTCGAACAGCGGTCCCGCGCCCGGCTGGAAGAAGAAGTGTGGGTCTGGATGCCACATCTCCATGCCGCGCCCCAGGAAATGAGCGCTCGCGGCAACCGGTCGACCGATCCGACCATCGTCGATCGCCTTGCGCCCGGTCTGAAGCCCGCCCCCGAGGAACGTATCGGGCGCGCCACCGACGAGGACGCCGCGCTCCTTCGCAAGCGTCACCAGTTCGGCGGCGTCGTCGCGGGTGATGGCGAGCGGCTTCTCGTTGTACGCCGACTTGCCGGCCAGGATCGCCCGCTTTGCCACCTCCGCATGGGCGGCGGGGATCGTGAGGTTGACCACGATCTCGACCTCGGGGTGGGCGATCAAGTCGTCGATCGACAGCGCCTCGATCCCGAAGGCGCCGGCGCGGTCCTGGGCGCGCTCCGGAATCAGGTCGGCGATACCGATCGGGCGGATGTTGTCGAACATCTTCGTCGCGTTCTCGAGATAGATCTCGGAGATCACTCCCGCGCCGACGATGCCGATACCGACGGGTTTACTGTTGGTCATGCGTCATCCTTGAATTCGATGGCCGCATTGATGCGGCGCGCTCTGTACGCTCACGGTCGTTACAGGTAGCATGCCCGAGACCGCGAGGCGGCGCAAGGCGGTTGCCTTGGTCCGCTTGACGCACTCGTATGAACATCGATGGGAGCGACACAACCGTGAAATTGATTCATGTGGGATTGGGAAACTGGGGACTCGACTGGGAGGCCAACGCGCTTCCGCCGGTCGGGGACGACGTGGAGCGGGTGGCGATCGTCGACGCCCACGAGCCGACGCTGGCCAGGGCGCAGAAGAAGCTGAAGCTGCCGGATGCGATGTGCTTCGCCGATCTGGACGCCGCGTTCGCCGCGACGGAAGCCGATCTGGTGCTGATTACCGCGCCGATGATCGCGCACGTGCCGCTGGCGATCCAGGCGATGGAGGCGGGCAAGCACGTCCTGGTCGAGAAACCGTTCGCGGGCACGCTGGCCGAGGCGCGAGAAGCGGTCGCGGTCGCGGAGCGCACCGGCAGGACACTGATGGTCAGCCAGAACTACCGGTTCTACCCTGCCCCGCGCACGGCGGCGAAGATCGTGGCGGATGGCTCCATGGGCGAGCCGGGCAGCGTCCACGTCGATTTCCGGCGCTGGGCCAACGACGCCGAATACGAGATGAGCCGGCACTACCAGTTTCCGCACCCGCTGTTGTTCGACATGGCGATCCACCAGTACGACCTGATGCGGATGGTGCTCGGGCAGGAGCCGGTCGAGGTCTACGCAAAGGACATGTCGCCCTCGTGGAGCAAGTTCGACGAGGAGTCGGAGGCGCTGCTGATCGTCACCTTCGCCAACGGGCAGATTCTCAGCTATCGCGGCAGTTGGGTCAGCTCCGGTGATCCGACCCACTGGGCGGGCGAATGGCGAATGGAGTTTTCCGAAGGCGAGCTGAGCTGGACCAGCCGCGCCGGTGCCGAGAAAGCGGCGAGTGGCGATGTCGTCACCGCGCGGCATCGCGGCAAGAAGCCGGTCGAACTGCCGCTGGTGGAGCTGCCGCTGCTGGGACGCTCGATGGGACTGAAGCAACTGGTCGACAGCATTGAGGCGGGCGTCGAGCCGGAAAGCTCCGGTCGCCAGAACCTGGGCACGGTCGCGCTGATGGAAGCGGCGGTTCGCTCGGCAGAGAGCGGCCAGGCGGAGCGAGTTGAGGCGGTAGATTGAGACACACGGATTTCAGATGCACAACCGGTACATCACGTGTCGAGTTGCGTAGGGGCTGATCCTGTATCAGCCCGCGGGAGCGATGCCAAGAACGCGGGCAGACACGGGGTCTGCCCCTACGCGGCCGCAGGGTGAGGCAAGCAATCAGGAAGGAACACAACATGACCAAGAAGGCGCTGATCGCCTGGGGCGGATGGGAAGGTCACGAGCCAGAGGCAACGTCCCGGCGATTCGCGAACATCCTGGAAGGCCACGACTACGAGGTTTCGGTCCACAACTCTTTGGACATTTGCGCCGAGCCAGACGAGATGTCGGCGTTCGACCTGATCATTCCCAACTTCTCCCATGGTACGATCTCGCCGGAGCAGGAACAGGGGCTGCTCGGCGCGGTCCGGGCGGGAGCGGGTCTTGGCGGCTGGCACGGCGGCATGGGCGACGCCTTCCGCAATAACCCGGAGTACCAGTTTGCCTGCGGCGGGCAGTGGGTTGCGCATCCCGGCAACATCATCGACTACACCGTACACATCGTCGATCACGACGACCCGATCACCGCCGGGTTGGCCGATTTCGCGATGCGGTCGGAGCAGTACTACCTGCACGTCGACCCGTCCAACG
Source organism: Chloroflexia bacterium (assembly GCA_013698305.1). Taxonomy (GTDB): domain Bacteria; phylum Chloroflexota; class Chloroflexia; order Thermomicrobiales; family UBA6265; genus JACCVC01. Next base: position 394 of record JACCVC010000016.1, on the reverse strand, counting down.
AGGTACTCGCGTCCACCACGTTCGGCGACGAGCACGCGCCCTGGATCGGTGGGGCGGTGATGCCGGCAGTCTGGAAGCGGCAATACGGCGCGGGCAAGGTCTTCTACTGCTCGCTCGGCCACGTCGACGCCGACTTCGACGTGCCCGAAGCCCAGACCATCACCGAGCACGGCCTGCTCTGGGCGACCCGGTAGCCTGTCCATGTAGCCTCGGGCCGGCCATGTAGCCTCGGGCCGACAATGCCCGAGGGTTCGATATCGCTACAGATCGGCCACGTTCGGGCTGATGCTACACGGGCCGATGACCGTCACCGCGCCTCTGGTAGCGGACGACCATGTGTCGTTCTGGTCGAAGGCGAACACGAGGTTCGCCGCTACCTGAGATGAACATCACC
>JACCVC010000337.1 GCA_013698305.1 Chloroflexia bacterium | reverse complement strand
CGTTGGCAACATCCCAAGCGTGGCTTGCTCCACCCTGGGGCTTTCCTGCAGCTTGCCGAGGACACCGGCCTGATCGTGCCCATCGGCCGGTGGGTGCTAGGGGAGGCCTGTCGCCAAGCGAGGGCGTGGCGAGCAGCGTCGGTTGGTTCCGCGGAATGCCGCATGTGCGTCAATCTCTCGGCGCGGGAGTTCCGTCAGCCGGACCTGGTTGCCGAGGTGGTGCGCGTCCTCGAGGAGACCGGGCTCCCGCCCGACGCGCTGGAACTGGAGATCACCGAACATGTGGCTGTCGGCCATGACCAGGCGCTCAGTACCCTGTTGCAGCTCAAGGCCATGGGCATGCATCTGGCCCTGGACGATTTTGGGACCGGGCACTCCGCGCTGATTTCCTTACAGCGCTTGCCCATTGAGACGCTCAAAATCGACCGCTCCTTCATCCAGGAAGTGACGACGGACGCAAAAACCAGGGCGGTTGTGCAGGCGATCACCACTCTTGCCCATGACTTGGGTATCCTGGTCGTCGCCGAGGGGGTCGAGACGGAGGACCAACTGCACGCCGTGCGGAACCTCGGTATCGATATTGTCCAGGGTACCTATTTTGCTAAGGCCTTGCCGTCGGCAGACTGCTCGATCTTCCTGGCCACGAGGGGCGCCAATAGAATCTAGCGCGTACGTTTTTTCGAGCGGCCGGCAATAGGTGACACACAAGCACGGTCCAAAGGATCATAGAGGTATGTAATGACTCTGTGATGCCGTGCCTGCCGTGCCAGTATCGCTGGTGGACCCCGTCATGCGACATTCGACGAGGTTGAGCGCGAGGTCTGCACGGCGTTCGAGCGTATCGCGACCGAGGGTCAGGTCGCCCTGCGCGTGCGGATGGAGATCGAGGGCACCACACTGTTGATCGACCATCGAGGCGTGGAATCAGGGGATCGGGAACGGCTCGAGTGCGCCGCCGGGCTCTGTGTCGATCATGGCCTTGTCGTGCAGGGGAGGAAGGTGCTGCAACATCCTGTCGCACGCGATCTCGTGCCGAACTATCATGCCGCGCTGAGGGAGATGGTGGGCTGATACGGATACCGGAGCCGCGGTTCGAGTCACGACAGCGCCCCGACGGGATCATGCCGGTCGGGGCGCTGACGTGACGTTGTAGATCTGACGCTCGTTATCCCAGGTACCTCGCCGGGTCCTGCGACACGCCATTGATCTGCAACATGAAGTGGACGTGCGGTCCGGTGGAGAGGCCGGTGCTGCCCATCGGGCCGATGGTCTCGCCCTGCGCGACCTGCTGCCCAGCGCTGACAAACGGTTGCGACGCCATGTGACCGTAGATCGTGGTGACGCCGTTGCCGTGGTCGAGCTCGACGTAGTAGCCAAGCCCGCAGTCACACCAGCCCGAGAAGAGAACCGTGCCAGCCGCCGACGCCAGGATCGGACGTAGGTGGGGGAGCTGACGGCGGCCATGCAGGCAGTAACCAGTGCCCACGTCGAACTGTCCTTTGTCGATCAGGGCTATACCGGCCCTGATGGTCCATCGATTGATGACGCTTGCCGTCCAAAGTCCATAACACGCTCTAGTCGCCGCCTGAGCAGGCGGAAGAGTAAGCATCGTGGATCGCGGCAAACGGCAAGTGGCTCCCCGACATGGTTCAACTAGGCTACACGGTGCCCGGTACGGGATTTCTCTAGCTTCCATGACAACCCCGACGTACCCAGCCTTGGCGTTCAGCGCAGCTGTCTGTTATATAAGGAATCTGCACGGTTCCGGTTTCTCGCCTCTCCCGGTTCGCACAACCGTGGCGTAACTGGCGGCGAACGTGATCACCTCGGGCCGGTTACCCCCGGGGCAAGGAGGAGGAAGAGATGTCGGCAACTTGGCCCGATGGCGCCGACGTGCAGTTGGGCGAGTACGGCCCCTGCTTCCACACGCTGGTGCAGCACGCCTCGGACATCATTACCATTCTCGACTCCGAGGGGATCGTTCGCTACGAGAGCGACGCGATCATGCGCGTACTCGGGTACAGACCCGAAGAACTCATCGGCACCGACCCCTTTGTTCTGATTCACCCTGATGACGTGTCCGCCACTCATGACCTTTTCCAGAAGGTTGTCCGCACCCAAGGGATGAGTACCACCTCGCGATTCCGCTTCCGTCATCGAGATGGTTCCTGGCGCTGGCTGGAGGTGATCGCCACGAACTTGCTTGACGACCCGGGCATTCGTGGTGTCGTCATCAACTCACGCGATGTCACGGATCGCCAGCGGGCGGAAAGCCGGTTGCGCGACAGCGAACAGCGCTTTCGCAACCTCTACGCCGAGGCTCACCGGCAGGCGCAGGAGCTCGCCCTCCTGGGCGAGGTGCGCACCGCCCTCGCTCATGAGCTGGAGTTGTCCGACCTTTTCCGCACCGTCGTCGGGGCTATTGCTCGAACGTTCGGCTACACGCTCGTCAGTCTCTACGTACTTGAGAACAACGTCCTGGTGTTGCAGCACCAGGTGGGCTATGATCAGGTGCCTGAGCGGATTCCGGTGACAAAGGGGGTGTCGGGGCGGGTTGTTCGCACCGGCGAGGCGGTCCTGCTCGCGGACGTCCGGACCGATGCGGCCTTTATCGGCGCCATCCCCGGTATTATCTCCGAAGTGTGTGTGCCGCTGTGTGACGAGGACCAGGCCGTCGGCACCCTCAACCTGGAAAGCCGCGACGGCGTCCACCTGACCGACGCCGACCTGCATCTGATGATGGCGCTCAGCGAGCATGTCAACGTCGCCATCGGTCGGGCGCGACTCTACACCGAGGCACGCAGGAGCGAGGCGCGCTTTCGGGCGCTGGTGCAGCATGCCGCAGATATCATCATTGTCCAGGCTGTGGACGGGACCCGGCACTACATCAGCCCCTCGGTCGAGCACGTGCTTGGTTACCGGCCGGAGGAACTGGTCGGCAACGCCACGGACCTGAGGCATCCAGACGACCAGGCGCGGGCGCACCACTTCTTTGCAGATGTCGTGGCCCACCCAGGAGAGTACCGGGTTACCGAGTTGCGCGTCGGCCGCCGCGACGGGTCCTGGGGCTGGTTCGAGGTCACCGCGACGAACCTGCTCACTGACCCGAGCGTGAGCGGGATCGTCTTTAACGCCCGGGAGATCACCGAGCGCAAGCATGCGGAGGATGCGTTACGCCGGAGTGAAGCGAGCCTGGCCGAAGCCCAGCGCCTCGCCCACCTTGGCAGTTGGGAATGGCATATCCCGTCGAATCACATCACCTGGTCGGACGAGCTCTACCGTATCGTCGGCACGACGCGCGAGGAGCTCGACGCATCGTACGAGGGCTACCTGGCGTGCGTGCACCCGGAGGATCGATTACGCGTCGAAGGCATTATTGAGCATGCGCTGGTCACCCGTGAGGACTATGAAATAGAACACCGGATGGTGGGGACTTCCGGGGCCGTGAGCACGATTGATTCCACTGGCGTTGTGCTCCTAGATGCTGAGGGGCGGGTCGCTGGCTTACGGAGCACTGCCCACGACGTCAGTGACCGGAAGCGGTTGGAAGAGGACCTGCGGTATCAGGCATTCCACGATGGTCTGACGGATTTGCCCAACCGCATGGGCTTCGTCCAACGGCTCGAGGATGCCCTGCTCGAGGAGCCTCGGTCCAGCCAGACGGTTGCGGTGTTCTTTCTCGACCTGGATCGCTTCAAGGTGGTGAATGACAGTCTGGGACACCTCTCCGGTGATCACATGCTTGTCGCCGTCACCGCACGCTTGAGCGCCCTCCTGCGGCATGCAGACACCGTGGCGCGGTTTGGGGGCGACGAGTTTGCCGTCCTGCTGGTGGGCCATATTACTCTCGAAGAAATAGAGAAGGTGGCCCGCCGCATTGTCGAAGCGTTCCACGCACCATTCGTCGTCGATGGCCGCGAGCTCTTCATCACGGCGAGTGTCGGGATCTCGCTCCAATCCTCAGCGTTCTCCGAAGCAGCGCACCTATTGCAGGCAGCCGATGTCGCGATGTACCACGCGAAAGCGGGTGGACCGGGTGGCTACGCGGTCTTTGACTCGAGCATGAACACCAGGGCTGTCGAGCAGCTTGAGCTGGAAACCGACCTGCAGCGGGCAGTGGAGCGCCACGAGCTGGTGCTGCACTACCAACCCAAAATCGAACTCGCGTCCGGTGCCATCGTGGCGGTGGAAGCGCTGTTACGTTGGCAACATCCCAAGCGTGGCTTGCTCCACCCTGGGGCTTTCCTGCAGCTTGCCGAGGACACCGGCCTGATCGTGCCCATCGGCCGGTGGGTGCTAGGGGAGGCCTGTCGCCAAGCGAGGGCGT
>JACCVC010000316.1 GCA_013698305.1 Chloroflexia bacterium | reverse complement strand
TCCGGACGCGACCAACCTGCGTAGCCGGCTGCATCTCGACAAACGGGCGCGGGTGCTGATCATCGTCACCGAGGGGGCAACCGATCCCAAGGCGTGGGAGTCGATCGTTGGCAAGAAGCTGCCGAAGTCCTAAACCCAGCGGGAGCGTACCTGCTCGATGTAGCGCTTGACGTCAAACGTGCGCTTCATCGCGCCCATGCCCATCGGGCGGACGATGCCGAAAATGTCGCGCTCCGGGACGAACGAACGATCGTGACGGCAGCTGAATATCAGTGAGAGCGCAATGTGGTTCGGCTCAACGCGTCGTCAAAGAGATGTGCAAGCCGAAGCCACTGCGCGGCGCTGTCGGCAGCCGAACAGACCGGTCGCTTCCAATCGGCGAGACAATCCTGCCGGTACGCGGTTCCCATCTCCTTGAGAATCCATGACTCATATGCACTGACCCACCGAAACGCGTCAACAAGCAGGAGATGCGCACTTGCCCACTCCACCGCATTCGCCGGGGAGGTGAACGCGGGCAAGTGCGACGGTGTCCAGACATCGACCGGAGGCTCCCAGTTGCGAGAGAGCAGTGGACAGAGCCGAAACCGAGAAAGGTACAGGCCGCCGTTGACTCGATCTCCATAGAACAGGCCAAAGCCCCAGAGCGCTACGATCCGGTGTTCGTCGAATCGCAGCGTGTAGCAATTGCTTCCCTCGATTTCCGCCGGTGGTCGCGTGCGCGTGAAGCCGTAGCGCAGAAGGGCGTTGTCCTCCTGTCGCCGGATATCCTGCCCCCAGAGCCAGAACTGCTGGTTCAGGAGCGACTCGCCTCGCCGCAGGTCCGCAGTCGGCAGGCAGAACACCCTGGTCGGCTCCGTTGTTGCCGATAAGCTTTTATCCGAGTCGTACCACTGCGGTCGCCGCTCCACGATCTGACTCACGCTTCCATCCATTCCTCACCGATCCGATGGCGCTGGCCGGCTTCACGCGGCCTGATGTCTTGATCCTGCCGTCTCGAGCACGCGGTAGCAGCGAAGCATCCTCACTTGACAGGCGCTCACGATTGAGACAAAGTATCACTAATTTGAGGGTCGATCAAGTCGAGCGCTGATTGATTCGGCCCGCCCCTAATTGGCGCCTGAATGCGCGGGATCCTGGCGGCCGAACTGGAATCGACACCGCCCGTGTGACAAACGGTCGCCGGGAAGCGTCAGTGCGTAGTGGGAGAAGGAGCTTGCTTTGGTTTATTTACACCGGGCGACATTGGAAGACCTCATCGGGGATGCGTTGACAAAGGAGGATGCGGGCAAGCACGCGGAAGCGTTCAATCTTGACTGGATCGCTCAGGAAGGAGAAGCCGCCTATACCCGGATGCTCGGTGACGAGCGGCACGTCGTCACGTTGGCGGAGGTGGACGGGAGGGCGGTCGGGTATCTCTCCGGGGCGGTTCGGGACCCTTCGACGTGGCGGACCGCGCGGATGGCCGAGATCTTCGCGCTTTACGTCATTCCAGAGTACCGGAGTCAGGGCATCGGGGAGCGGCTGGTGCGGTCATTTCTGCGATGGGCGCGGGATCAAGGCGCGGAGCGGATCGTGGTGGCCGCATTCGCGGCCAACGAGGCGGCGTTGCGCTTCTACCGCCGGGTTGGCTTCGCGCCGTTCGAGGTGATGTTGGAGCAGCCGGTGGAACGGCAAGACGGTGCTCGCTGAACGGGTGCATCTGCCCGTTGCTGGAAAAGGATACGGCGTCATGGACGACCTGCAAGCGGACTATACCGCCAGTGAGCTCCGGTACAACGCGTTCATGGAGCCGATCTACCGGTCGGCGCTCAGCGCCCTTCGCCTGTCGGCTGGCTCGAACGGGCTTGACGCAGGCTGCGGACCTGGAGGCCTGTTCCCGTTGCTCGACGACGCCACGGGAATGCGCGGCACACTCACGGGAATCGACGGGTCGGAGGCACATCTCGCCGCGGCAGCACGGCTCGCCGAGCGTCATGCCCTGGAAGAACGCATTCGTCTCCAGCAAGTGGATCTGCGGCAGCGTCTGCCGTTTCCCGACGACAGCTTCGATTGGGCCTGGTGCGCCGACGTGCTCTGGCCCAGCCTCTTCCCCGATCCCCTCGTTGTCCTCCGGGAGCTGGGCCGGGTGGTGAAGAACGGCGGCACAATCGCCGTCTTCTTCGCCAACATGCAACGCGGGTTGATGATGCCAGGAGAACCCAACCTGGACACCCGACTCAACGCAGCGGTCGTACGGATGTGGAATCCTGAATCCCCTTCGACGGATCCATCCGACCATCCCGAATCAGCGAGCGGATGGCTTCGCGCGGCGGGTCTTGTTGAGGTGAGCATGTCAGTGTATTCCACCGTTTACCAGCAGCCGCTGCCCTCATCAGCGAGGGATTACCTGGAGGACTTCTGGATACCTGAACGGCAGCGACTGAACGAGCAGTTGCTGATCGATGCGGGCATCGACCAGCACGACTGGCTTCGCTGGCAGGCGCTCGCTGATCCTGAATCACCGGATTACCTGCTCGATCAGCCGGATTACTACTGTATTCCGTTCGCGACGCTCGCGATAGGCAAGGTGGCCCAAACACCCACATTGGTTGGTTCGTAGCCATTTCCGCCAACACACAAGAAACTCTGGTCAATCCCTGCACTTGAATTGATACATGGTATCAATTAGGATCACGTCATGGTCGCCGTGTGCCTTGAGCTCAGCATCAGGCGGCCACAGCACGGCGATTTTCACTTAACGGCCGTTGATGGCGTTAGCCCATCAGCTAGATATCGGAGTCACTTCATGAACCGGCGAACTCGGCGCGTAGCATCCTTGTGGATGGTTGCGCTCCTGATACTCACCAACTCGCTACTGAGCGGAGTTCACGCCTCAGCGCAAGCAGAGACAGCCACCCGCGTCCTCAGCATCGATGGCGATACCGGGGACGCCACTATCCTCGACGGCACGAGCGGAGAGATCGTCGGCCAGTTCACCACGGGCGCGACCGGGTTCACCCCGGTGTACGCGTCCGAAGATGGCCGCTATTTCTTCATCAACCACTACGAAGGTGAGCACGTCACCTTCATCGATTCCGGCCTCAGCACCGAGCCGCATGGAGATCACGTTGACCTCGTGGCCGAATCCCCATTCGTACGCGCGACGCTACCGCTTGGCTCCGGCGCGGCCCACGCCTGGGCCCATGATGGCCGGATCATCATCGTGCATGATGTCGACGGCACGATCGCTGTCTTCGATGAGGATCAGCTCGCGACCGATCTCGCCCCGGCCGCGACATTCTCGATCGAACCCGAGGAGCACGCCGCCATCGCGACGATCGGCGACTCGCTCCTTGTCGCGTACTACGGACTTGGGCGGATCGATGTCTGGTCGCTTGACGGCACGCTCGAGCAGAAAAACCTCGCCACCTGCACCGGGGCGCATGGCGAAGCACAGGTTAGCGAGACCATCTACTTTGGATGCGGCGAAGGTATCGTCGGCGTCTCGCAGGATCCTTCCGGCGCATTCGTGACCGAGACGATCCCCTACCCCGGCGAGGACGGCGCGATGCTGGAGGCGGCCACTCCCGCCGCCGCCGAGTCGCCACGTGCCTCGACGCTGGCGTCCCATGAGGATAGCCCCGTGTTCGTGGGCGATTACGGCGCCGGCCTGACAATGGTCGATCCTGAAACCGGCACGATGAACGTCCTCGATCTGCCGGCGGCGCCACTGGCGTTCCAGTTTGCGAGCACAGGGGACCAGCTGGTCGTGCTGACGGATGACGGCAACGTCCATGGCATTGACCCGGGTGCCGGCGAGATCGTGTGGTCAGTTGAATCCGTGACGCCGTACAGCGAGCTGCAGGCCAACGACGAGGAGTTCCACCTCTACCCCTTCATCACGGTCGCCGGGTCGTTCGCCTACATTCCCGATCCGGGAACGGGCGAGATCGTCGCGATTGATACCGACCGCGGTGAGATCGTCGATCGTTACGAGGTTGGCGGCAGTCCCGCGCGGGTCGTGGCGATCGTTTCGTCAGGTGTCGACCACTAGGCGCCGGCACAGCCAGTCCAGGTTTGGGGTGGGATCAGCCGATCCCACCCCAGGCGGGACGCGGGTGACGTGTCCGTCCGAGGGAACCGTGCGATGACCGATCGATTGAGCCAACTGCGTGAGGATGCGACGCATGAAATGGCGCACCCGTCCGCGAGCGTCGTCGGAGCGATTTCGGCGCTTGGTTTGCAACCAGGCATGCACGTGCTTGACATCGGTTGTGGAACGGGAGCGCACCTCCAATTATTCGAGAACTGGGTTGCGCCTGATGGACGTGTGGTTGGACTGGACCTCGAAGCAGACGAGATCGCTGTCGCCGCTGACCTCAACGCCGGGCCTGTTGCACGTGGCACGGTAATGGTGCGGGAGGGAGATCTTCGCCAGCTGCCGTTTGATGACGGCTCATTCGACGTGGCCTGGATGTCGGCGGTACTTCATCACCATGACAAGCCGACCCACGCCCTGACCGAGATGGCGCGAGTCGTGAAGCCGGGTGGCATGGTGGCGGTACTCGATGGCGACAGCGACGGATCATTTCCCTGCCTCCCGTGGCCACCCGAATTCGAGCACACGCTCCGCGCAGCGTCGCTAGGGGCACAACGCGAGCAATTCGGTGGCACTCTTCCCTACTTCTTCAATGGCTATATCGGACGGCAATTGCCGGGTCTGTTGAGCGACGCCGGTCTGATCGGGACCCGCATGCGAGCATTAACCCACGTGGAGAGCAGCCCATTGCCCCCTCATGCGGAGGCAGCGCTGTGCCGCTGGTTTCTGGAATCGTTCGACCAACGCGTGCGTGATTATCTGGCTCCGCGTGACCGGGATCGGCTCAAGAGCTCTTTCACCCCAACCTCACCCGACTACCTTCCTGCCAAGACGGGTTTTTTCGTGGCCCGCACGTCCTTTCTGGCTACGGCAAACGTCCCCCAGCCGTCTGGCCGATGACCATTCTCGCTTGACATGACCTCCACGCCGCGACTATAGTGACGCCTGATCGTATTGAGACATAGTATCAATTCGATCAGGCGTCACTATAGTCGCGGCGTGGAGGTCATGTCAAGCGAGAATGGTCATCGGCCAGACGGCTGGGGGACGTTTGCCGTAGCCAGAAAGGACGTGCGGGCCACGAAAAAACCC
>JACCVC010000315.1 GCA_013698305.1 Chloroflexia bacterium | reverse complement strand
TGGTCCGAGTTAGCACTCCATGTCCACGAATGAGCGGTGCGAGGTGTCGCGAGCACAGCGACCCTGCACGACTACAACACTGCGGAGCCGATCCGCGCGGCCAGCGACGACGAGCTACGGGGCAGCGTCCACGCCGCCGAGCGTGACAGCGGCGCCGGCGTGATCACAGTCCCCGATCAGGGCGACCGCCGGTGCTGATGTCGCATGAACCCAGGACATCGCCGAGCGGCGTTGACAAGCCAACTTGACAACGGCAACACGACACCGGAACTGAGTTGGAAGTGTTTGAGTTGGGCACAAGTAACGAGGAGGATCATGTCTGACGCCCTGCAAGGCAGCCGCGAATGGTGGCTGGAAGTGCGGCCCTCCGATCACTGGTATCACCCGGTTCCCCCTTTCGTGGTGGGCGTAACACAGGATGATGGCTGTGTGGGTGGGAGTGGGCTTTCCACTGACCTTCACGCCGCGCTCAAAGCCTTGATCCATCTGGGTTCAGCAGATCGCTGACGATGGGGTGTTTGTCGCTGATGTGTTCGGCAATCTGGTTGCCTACGGTCGGCGGCGACCCACCGCCACGGATTGGGCGATGATCAATGATGTTGAGTTGATCCTGCCCGAAGTTGTGACCGATCCTCTGCTGTTGGCAACAATCCAGATCTCAAGTGAAGGCGACCTGGCAGATGTTCACGCCCAGGATGACGCGCTCTCTAGGAAGGAATGAACAATGACACAAGACGAGTTCCTAAGGGAATGCCAGGCCGTTTGGCAGCGGCCCGAAGCGCGGACCGTGATGATCGAACATCGAGAAGGCACCCAACCGGCTCGCCGCTTGTGAGCAGGCCGAGGTTGAGCCGACCTACGTCGTGCACGACGGTGACCCGGTGGCGTTCGTCGCCGCCTGCAACGTCAACCGCCGCCACATGATGACGGGTGTCAGGGCGATGGCTGTCGCCGTGATGCTCGCCGACGCCGACCCGAAGTGCCGGGAGGGCGGACGCTGGGCGAGGGGCTCCGTGCCCGAGGCCACGGATACTTCCGAATCCGGAAGTTGGCCAAAGCGCATAGCCGAGGCCGGTGTCGTGATTGATCATGCCCCGGACCTCGCGCCGCTCGTGATCGCCGGGCGGCGTGGCGGTGCCCGATAACGCAGAATCTTGCGTTACCCGAGCCCGTCACTAATCGAGAATCCTTGAATAGCGGATGGCCTCGCCCTGTCTGGCAGTCACGCGGAGCAGGGCGGGCATCGTGGTCCGGCGTCAGCGGCGCCAGGATGCGTTCTAAGCGACGCAACGCCTTCCGGGCAGCCAGAGACACACCCGAGATGACGGCGGCGTAACTACGGCCGTGTGATGGTTGGCCGTGGCGATCAACGGGCATGACGCTGTCGCCGCGGCCTTTCCGGTGGGGACGCAGCCGGCCGTGTGGACAACACCACGGCAGCGCCGACCCCACCGAAAGCGTTACCGGAACATCGGGCCTCGAGCGCCGACGTGTTGAGCGAGGGCGACACCTGCCCGCTGCTGCTCGAGGATGCCGGCGTTTTCCGTCAGCCAGCGTTCATCCTGCTCGGCGACCGTGGGCAGCCATGGTCGCGCCGCAGCGAGCTCGGGCGACAGCAGCCACAACAGCCGGGCAAGCGGCTCCGCCGGGGCGAGCGCATCCAATCCGGGCCAGCGACCAGCGGCGTGTGACCAGCCCGGCACCTCGCCTGGACGCTCAAAATGCAAAAACGTCCCGCCGCCGTCATGCTCCGGCCGCCGGAACCCGACGGCGTTCGCCCATCGTCGGGCCTCCCAGATCAGGCTCTGTCGGGCGACGAGCCGCTCGAGTTCGCGGTACGCATCCTGTATCGGCCGCTCGGCGTCGAGCAGCCGCCTCGCGTCGAGCGGATGTCCGGCCAACGTCTCGCCGCAGCGACGCGCCTTCTCGTAGATGTCCCCCATCGCCGGTGCGAGATTGTCGGTGACGATGCGGTCGGCGTGGACGGCGGCGACATTCACAGCGGCTACACCGGCCTGTTCGATCGCCTCGACGAAGATGCGCTGCGCCGCGGCGTGGGCCTGGAGGTCGTCGCCGGCACGGTGAAGTTTCATGCCGGCCTTCACCACGTCCGGTGTCTTGCCGTCGGCGACGCGGCGACGACACCGGCGGCAAGCGCCTCGAAATCGGTCGACGGCGGTGCCGGCAACGGCAACGCCTTAACCGCCTCGAGCGTCCGCCAGGCGTCGACCACCTCGGCCGGCAGCGCGTAGCCGGCAGCCTCAGCGTTCTCGACGAGCGGTCGCAGTGCTCCTAGTTAATCTTCGCGGCTATGGAGATCACGTTCAAGATCAAGGGTAAGAATGAAGCCGACCTCGAAGAAGCCCCAAGAAGGTGATGACTGACTTCAACGACTACAACCCGCAGTCGTGGTCGTATGCGATCACAGCGGAGGCAAAGCAGGACGACACGGGCAAAATCACGAGCTGGGATGGCACCGTCAAGGCGACCCGTACGGTCTCGAGGGAAGACGAACAGACGCGTGACGTGCAATGAAAGGTGGCGCTCAGCCGGCGTTCTGGGACACCCGCCGGCATTCAGGGCAATCTGTGCGGCCCTCGGATACGTCCGGGGTGGGTCCCAGATCCGGCCGCACGCGGAAGCAGCGACGACCGGGTCGGCGAGCGCGTCGATGTCAGTCCGACCGAACACGGCGGGCAGCCGGCCACTGACCATCGATCCGACCATCGCCTCGGGCGTGATGCCGCATCGATCCGTATCGCCGCGTCGGCGATGTCGTCGGCGATGTCGGCGATTAATTCGCCGAGTGCACCGGTAACGCCTGCCCGCGCTCCGTATCCTGTGGGCAGTTGATCGGGTCGGGTGCGGTCGTCGAGGTATGCCTGTGCGACGTCGTGCGGGCTGGTGTAGTTCGCTGCGACGATGTCGCCGATCCCGCCGGATGGGAACAGTCCGATGACGTTGCTGGGTAGCGGT
>JACCVC010000235.1 GCA_013698305.1 Chloroflexia bacterium | reverse complement strand
TGATCCAGCCACTCTGGCTGTAGAACATGCCGCCGCCACGAATGCCGTATTGCCCGGTGATGGCCGGTATCGAGATGATCGCCCGCACGATCTGGCCGCCGTGCTGGTTGCGCTGGACGCCGTCGGCGATCTTGACCACCGCTGGCATCGCCGACGCCCAAAGGTGGGAGAGGCGCTCGATGTCCTCGACCGCGAGGCCGGTGATCCGGCTGACACGCGCCGGATCGAACGATCTTGCCCGGTCGCGTAGCTCGCGCCAGCCGATGCTGTGGTCATCGAGCCACTGTTCATCGTGCAGATCGTCCCGGAACAGGATGTGGATCACGCCGAGGGCCAGCGCGGCGTCGGTGCCCGGCTCAGGCGCGATATGCCAGTCGACCGACTTCGCGGTGAGCGTGCGCCGCGGGTCGATCAGCACTATTGTCGCGCCGGCGCGCTGGGCGTCCCGCAGGATCGGCATGACGTGCGGGCTGGTGCTGGCGGGGTTGTGTCCCCACAGCACGATCAGCTTACTGTGCAGGAAGTCACGGGGGTCCATGGCGTGCTTTGCGCCGACGGTGGCTGGCACCGCCACGCTGGCGGCGGCATCGCAGATCGTCCGATCGAGCCCGCAGGCGCCCATCCGATTCCAGAGCCTGGAGCTCGAGACGAAGTTCTGGACGAGGCCGAGCGTGCCGCTGTAGGAGTAGGGCAGGATCGCCGCTGCACTGGACGTGTCGATGATGCGTTGCCAGCGCGAGGCGATCTCGTCCAGCGCGTCGTCCCAGGAGATCGGCTCCCACCGATCTTCACCCTTGGCCCCGGCGCGGCGCAATGGCGTCGTGAGGCGGTCCGGATGGTAGACCCGGTCGAGGTAGGGCCGGACCTTGGCGCATAGCCAGCCGCGGGTGATCGGGTGCTCCTGCACGGCGTCGAAGGCGACAGCGCGGCTGTGCTCGATCGTGGTGGTAATGGCGCAGGTGTCCGGGCAGTCGTGCGGGCAGGCGCTATGGACGCTATACGTGCGCGCGAGGGGGAGTGTGGTGGCCAACGTGTCAGTCTCCTATGGCGAGTTCGATATCGAGTGCGTGGCGGAGGCGATCAACGTCCTCGTCAGTGGTGTACCCCTGCACGGAGACCCGTACGAACCGTTGATCGAGATGTCCTGTGACCGGCACGTCGATGGCGTGATTCATGAACAGGCGCTCCTGAAGGTCCTCAGGCGCTGATGCCGGAAGCGTAAACGTTGCCAGTTGCCGGTACCAGTCCGGGCTATCGGGCGATAGCGGCGTTGTGCCCCATCGCTCATGCAAGTCCTGGCGCAACCGCACGAGCATGGTGAAGCAGCGTTGGCGCACGCCTGACCAGTCATGCTCGCGCTGGAACTCGATCGCTCTCGGCACGGCGAGAAAGCCGGAAACATCGCGCGTGCCCTGCTGCTGGTTGCGGGAGACAAAGGTGTGGCCCGGACGCCACCCCCAGCTGATGGTCAGCGACTCGACCCATTCCTGCTGGTCCGGTCGGACATAGAGAAACGCCGTTCCCTTGGGGGTGCAGAGCCACTTGTGAAAGTTGCCGGCGTAGATGTCGGCGCCGAGCTCGGTCAGGTCGAGGACGAGCTGTCCCGGCGCGTGGGCGCCGTCGATGATGGTGAGGATTCCCTCGGCGCGGGCGCGGGCGCAGATTTCCTCCACCGGCAGGATCAGCGCGGTTGCCGACGTGATGTGGCTGAGAAAGATCGCCCGGGTGCGCTCCGTGACGCCTTCCCACAGCGCTTCGACCACTGCTTCCTTCGTCGTTACCGGCAACCTGATCGATTGGTGAATGTAGCTGGCTCCGGCTTTCCGGCAGAGGTGGTCCCAGGTGAAATCGAGCGCACCGTACTCGAGGTCGGTCGTGAGAATCTCGTCGCCGGGCTCGAGCGGGAGCGACCTGGCGATCACGTTGAGACCGCTCGTCGCGTTGACGACGAAGGAGATGTCCCGCGAGCCGACGTTGAGCCAGGTCGCGATCTGCGACCGAGCGGCGTTGAGCAGCTTTTCCTGCCGCCGCTGGACAAATGCAACAGGCTCTCTCTCGAGTTCGCGTTGCCAGGCCTGGTAGACCTCAAACACGGGTTCGGGAGTCGCGCCGAACGAGCCATGATTCAGGAAGGTGATGTTCCGGTCGAGCTGATACATGGCGCGGAGTTCTTGCGCTTCAGTTGCGGCAGAAGCGGATGCTACAGCGACCATGGCAGTCCTTTCAGTTCAGGTGCAGGTATGGGAATGCCGAGCGAAACAGTTTGACATGCCTAGCGCTTGCGAAGCATGGTCATTCTAGGGGACGAATGGCGAGTTGTCGCCTTGAGTCCGTTTACACTGAACCTGACGACCTGTCTCAGCCTCCCACTAGCCGTGCCGAACCCTGACGCCGAAAGAGCGCCGCCCTGTGGAAGACGTTGGCATCATCCTGGACCTCGCCGTGGCGTTCGGCATCGCGACCCTGGCTGGCCTTGTCGCCGACAGGCTGAGACTGCCGGTGCTGATCGGCTATATCATCGCGGGCATCGCCATCGGACCCCAGACACCCGGTTTTTCCGTCAACGACGACGGTATTCCCCAATTCGCCACGCTCGGCGTCGCCTTCCTGATGTTCGCTCTCGGGGTCGAGTTCTCGTTCAAGCAACTGCTGGAGGTGCGGCGTGTTGCGCTGCTCGCCGCGGCGATCCAGATGCCGGGTACCGCCGCAATAGGGTATGTCGCCGGCCAGTTGATCGGTTGGGGGGCGTCGGAGTCTATCCTTCTCGCCGGTGTGTTCGCGATCTCCAGCTCGATCGTAATGATCAAGCTGCTGCTCAACCGCGGTGAGGCCACAAGCCCCCAGGCGCGCTACGGCTTTGGCCTGATGGTCGTCCAGGATCTCAGCCTGGTGCCGATGCTGGCATTGTTGCCAGTGCTGGAGGGCGACAGCGAGAACCTCGCGCTTACCGTAGGGGAGTCGTTGCTGACGGCGGCAGTGGTGCTGGCGCTTGTGGTTGTGCTCGGTGTGCGACTGGTGCCATGGGTGCTGTATCGCGTTGCCCGGAGCCAGTCGCGGGAGCTGTTCCTGCTCACCGTGGTCGCGATCGCGCTCGGCACCGCGTTGGCGTGTCACGAGGCCGGCCTGTCGGTGGCGCTGGGGGCGTTCCTGGCGGGCCTGATCGTCTCGGAATCCGAGTTCGACGCTCAGGTGCTTTCGGAGATCATACCGCTGCGGGATCTGTTCTCCACCCTGTTCTTCGTGTCGCTGGGCATGTTGCTGGAGCCGGCGATCGTCATCGAGGAACCCTTGCTGTTCGCCGTGGCCGCGGTGCTGCTGATCGGCGGAAAGGCGCTGTTTGGTGCTGCAGCGTTTGTCATCACGCGGATCAATCCGGTGGTGGCGGTGTCGGCTGGATTTCTCACCGCCCAGATCGGAGAGTTCAGCTTCGTGCTGGCGGGCGCGGGTCTGGAAGGTGGGATCATTGACGGAGGACAGTTCGCCTTCATCATCAGCCTGGCTCTGGTTTCCATTGTGGCATCACCGATGCTCGTTGCGGTTGCGCCGCGGGTGGGAGCGTTGGTCGGGAGGCTGCCGCACATCGTCGATCCAACGGTCGAGGCGCTGGAAGCGACCGCCACCGGCGTGGAGCTCAGGCGGCACATCATTATCTGTGGCTACGGTCGGGTTGCAAGGGTGCTGGGTGGCGCGTTGGAACGGCGTGGAGTCGCGCATGTGGTGATCGACATCAATGCCGCCACCGTGCGGGATCTGCGCGGGCGTGGGGTGAACGCGATCTACGGTGATGCCGGTTCCCACGCCGTACTGGAACGGGCAGGTATTCACGAGGCGCGAACGCTGGCCGTGACCGTTCCGGATTTGGTGGTGGCGTCGGCGGCGACCAGGGCTGCCCGCGAAATGAATCAGAACGTCCATATCATCACTCGCGCCGGGGTACAGGGTGAGGTCTCGACGCTCAGGACAGACGGCGCGTCCGAGGTGGTGCAACCGGAGTTCGAGGCGGGCATGGAGTTCACGCGGTATGTCCTGCGGCGGCTGGGTGTTTCCTCAAGGGAACTCGACGTGCTGACTTCGCGGCGACGGGCGCGCTTCTACGACCATGCTGACGATCAGTTGTATTCAGACGACCTCGGCTGAGCCGACGCCAGCGTATCGGCGACGACGGCATGGGCGATGGGGCACTCAAAGCAGCGTCGAGGTCCGCAATAGCGCTTGTCGAGCAGGAGCAGCCCCTGGTTTCCGCGCTCGCGCAGGTTCCGGATCGGGAGATCGCCTGCGATCTGGCTCCGAGCGCGTCGCGCTGGTCGGGCCAATGACGCGGAAGGCAGTGCGTCCCAGGCGATGTGGGCCATCTCTTCGAGATTGGGGTCATCAGCAACCCGCGCGAGCGCAACGGCGAAGGGGATGACCACGCTGGCGGTGATCGCGACCGCCCGCTCCTCACCGAGCGCGGGAGATTGCGACGTGTCGATCATTGCCTGAAGCAGGGCAGGCACTGGCTGGTTGTCGCGAAGCGCGTCGAGCAGCACCGTGATGAGACGCGTGCCGCACTGGCTGAGCAGCGCGGCTAGCGTGGCGACTCGCGCCACCGGGTGGTTCGCGGGGCGTACCCGGCTGGTGTCCCAGATCGTGGATGGCAGGACGGCATCGTGCCACATATGCCCGTGCGTCTGCCAGACGGTCTCGACAGTGGTCATACGTTCCGGTGGGAGCAGCGCGAGTTTTGCGTGCGCCGCCGACAGCGGCAAGAATCCTCCGACGCCGAGCATCAGCGACAGCAGACGCAGGTGGCGTTCCGAATCCGGCAAGGCATCCAGCGACATGAGCAATGAGCTCCAGGGAAGCCGAGCCTCAAGGGCTCGCATCTGCTTGCGGTTGCGGGCATAGCCAAACGCGTCAAATAGGGCCGGGAGGAGCGCGTCGGTCGGTGGGACCGACGAAAAAGCGGATTCTAACGCCGCGATTCGTTCGTCCAGTCGGCGGTCGCCGAGCCGGTGAATGATCGCGCGGATTGCGGATGGTGATCGTTTGCTGAGGCTGGTGGCACAGACGTCGCCACCGAATTGTGCCCATAGCGCCGGGTGACGATCATGGACGGCCTGGAGCTGGTGGTCGGAAACGCTGAGCAGCGCAGTCGGCACGATGCCACCGTTGGCGCGGCGGGTGACAAAGCCGTCCACTGAGGTCACGATATGGAGGATGACATCGTTGTAGTTGGGATCGGTATGGTGTTGGTGCCGCTCCCAGTCTTGCGCTCGGAAGTGAAGCTCCACGTCGCCGGTGCGTAGCCGTCCGTCCGGGAGTGAGACCATCGCGTCGCGGAAGTCGGGACCGTGGCCGTGCGTCCAGTGGCCGGGAAAGATGATGTCCACCTGCTCGCCATCGGTGTTGGTGACGCGACGCGTCAGCCCGGCGTGCCAGGCGATGCACAACGCGAGTTCATTGGGAGCGTCCTCGAACGAATGAGCGGGAACGGCCATGGTAGCGCCTCGGCTAATGGGGCTGACTGGTAGCAAAACTCGACACATTCAGCGTAGCTGGTGGTCCGGCTGCGGTCAATCCGGGTTTTCGGGAGACGTCTTCGAGCGCGCATATCTGCCCATATCGGGTATCGCTTGCAGGACGGCGAGCAACGTACCGAACCAGGCGGGATTCAAGACATCAATCGGGATCGCCGCCGACTTGCGCAGCCAGGTTTCCTGCTGGCGGACCAGGCGGTGCGTGTCGTGCTGGATGCGTGTGATCATTTCGTCGAGGGTCATTGTTCCTTCGAGATGGGGAACGACTTGGCGGTAGCCGATGCTGCCGAATGCGGACGCATCTGGTGACACGCCGGTGGCGAGCAACGTCCGCACCTCGTCCACCAGTCCGGATTCGACCATGTCATGCACGCGGTGGTCGATGCGCTGGTAGAGCAGATCGCGCGGCATCGTGAGCGCGATCAGGTGCGGCACGAACGGAACCGATCCCTTGCCCTGCTGTTCCGAGATCGGGCGACCGGTGACGGCGATCACCTCCAGCGCGCGGATGATACGCCGCGTGTTGAGACCGACTCCAGTCGCCGCCACGGGGTCGAGCCGCTCCAGCCGGGCGAGCAGCGCCTCTCGTCCATGTGCCTCTGCTTCCCGTTGCAACTGATCGCGAAGCTCGGGTTGCGGCGGGACGCGGGGGATCTTCCAGCCCTCGACAACGGCGCTGATGTACTGCTGCGTGCCGCCGACGATCACCGGCAGCCGCTCCCTCGCGTGAACTTCGCTGATCAGCGTGGTTGCCTGATCCTGAAATTTCGCCAGAGACATCGTTTCGTGGGGTTCGAGCGTATCTATAAGGTGATGGTGTACGGCGGAGCGCTCGGCGACCGACGGCTTGGCGGTGCCGATGTCCATGCCGCGATAGAACAGCCGCGAGTCGCCGTTGATCACCTCGATGGCGACGTGCTCGGCGAGCATGAGCGCGGCGGACGACTTTCCGGTGGCGGTAGGTCCGGTCAGGATCACGACCGGGAGCTTGCGATCAGCCATTTCGTTCCGTCGGGCCGTGGCCGTTTACACTTGTAAAGGTGTTCCTCGGAGCGACATGTTCCAGAGCATTCTCACACGGCGCCTGCATGGTTGTGCAGCCTACCATGATCATCTCGTTTTTGACCGGCTGCGTGCAACAGGAGACTTCAGCATTGGTTCGGGTTCTTACACAGGGTCTCAAGATCGTGACGGTCGTCATGGTGGCGATCCTGTCGGTCTCTGGCTCCATCTGGTTTTTCGACTACTGGCAGGACCGGGAGCTGGCCGGCGAACGCGGTCGACCGGTGATCGTCCAGGTTGCGCCGGAGGACGACGCCGGAGCGGTGTCGGACAAGCTCACCGACGCCAAGCTGGTGCAGTTCGGATGGTATTTCGAAGGGCGCATGCGCTTTTCCGACGTTGATTTGCGACCCGGAACCTATACCCTGCGCACCGGTATGGGCGTAATGGATATCATTGACACGATCACGGTTCAGACGACCTTTGGAGCGGAAGAGGCCGCGGAGGAGGTCGTGCAGGAGCCTTTCCAGGTAACCTTCATTGAAGGACAGCGTGCCGAAGAGTTCGGGGCGCAACTGGAAGCGGCGGGCATGCCGAACGGTCAGGCGGAGTTCATGGCGGCGCTCAATAATCCCGATATCCGCGCGGGTTACGACTTCCTCGATGGTGTGCCGGACGATGCCAGTATCAACGGCTTTCTCTTTCCCGATACGTACAACATCCCGGCGGATTCGGAGGCGGCCGATGTCGTCTACTACATGCTGGACACCTTTGACGATCGGGTGACGCCAGAGGACCGTGCCGGATTCGAGGCGCAGGGACTGTCGTTGTATGAAGCGATCACGTTGGCGTCAATTGTAGAGCGCGAAGCAGCGGTGAGGGAGGAGCGCCCGACGATCGCCGCGGTCTACCTCAACCGGATCGAACAGGGGACGGTGCTCAACGCGGACCCCACCCTCCAGTACGCGGCGGGTACGCCAGAGGAGTGGTGGCCAACCCTCGGCGATGCCGAACTCGCGATGGAAGGTCCCTACAACACGTATATCAATCCGGGGCTGCCCCCTAGCCCGATTAGCAATCCGGGCGTGGCGTCGATCCAGGCGGTCGCCAATCCGGCTGACGTTGACTTCCAGTTCTTTGTCGCCAAACAGGACGGCACGGGCGAGCACGTCTTCGCCACTACCTACGAGGAGCACCAGCAAAACGTCTGCACCTACAATCCGCCGGCATGCGAAGGTGCGGGTTTGCCACCCAGCCTGGCGGCGGCGCCGGTGACAGGCGGGCGGTGGATGCTGGTATAGGGAGGGTCGTCATGAAGCAGTGCGGGCTGATCGGCGATCCTGTCGAGCATTCGCTGTCACCGGTGATGCAAAACGCCGCGTTCAGAGAGTCACAGGTGGATGCGACCTATCACCTCTGGCAAACCGACGCGAAGGACATCCCCAGTCGAATCGAATCACTGCGGGATCCCGATGTACTGGGCGCCAACATCACGGTGCCCCACAAGCAAATCGTGCTGCCACATTGCGACGACCTCACGGCGACCGCACGTCGGATCGGCGCGGTCAACACGATCGTCAACAGAAGCGGGACACTGCTGGGCGACAACACCGATGCCTATGGCTTTGGCGCCACGGTGCGCGGCGCTGGCGTCGAGAGCGGCCGGCATGGCACCGCGTTGATTCTCGGCGCGGGAGGCGCCGCTCGCGCGGTGATCGTGGCGCTGCAGCAGCTCGGGTTCCCCCGCATCCTGCTGGCGAACCGCACGGTTGAGAGGGCGCAGCGGTTGGCTGACGAGCTCGGTGGGGGTGATGTGCTGCCAGTGGACTGGGATTCGCTCGACGAGGACCTGCCAGGCGCGACGATGCTCGTCAACGCGACGTCGCTGGGCTGGCACGACGGCGAGATGCCGCTGACGCCGTCGCAGGTTGCGCGGATGCCGCGCCGGGCGCTGGTGGTCGATCTCACCTACCGTGAAACCGACCTGCTCCGCGCGGCGAAAGTCCGAGGGATTGCCTCGGTCGACGGCTTCGACATGCTGGTGCATCAGGGCGCGCGCTCGTTTAGCCTGTGGACGGGTCTTGATGCGCCGGTGAGCGTCATGCGGCGGGCGGTGCAGACGGAGCAGCAGCTCCGCGCCGCCAGGTGAAAAATGGCCTGTAGCGTCGGACTTCATGTCCGATAGGTGTCGATGGCCCACGCCCCTCTAGGTAGCGTCGGGCCGACAGATTCCGACGACCATCAGGCCGCTAGGAACGGGAATGCTCGGCTAGCGCGTCGGCCACATTGCAAATCGCCCCGTTTCTCTCATGAAATCGCGATGTCGTTACTCGCCCTCGACGACCTCTAGGAAGTTGGACGCGACCCACCCGGTGACGGTGGCGTCGTCGACCAACTGGACTTCGTACCAGGTGAAGCCGTCGGCCTCCTCTGGGCCGCCGATGACCTCGAGCTCGGTGCCTGTCGCGACGGCGACAATGACGGTGCCACTTGCGCTCGCTTCCGCGCGGATCCGCAGGTTCTCATCGACGGTGGCGACGATCGCTCCGACCTCAAGGTCCGTGACCGGCGGAGGCGTCTCTTCCGCGTCGGCGGCGTCGAGATCGAGCCCGCCCAGCGCGGAAAGGGCTTCGTCGGCCTCCTCATCTTCCGGGTCAATATCCAAGCCTTCGAGCGCGGATACGACGGATTCATCCGCGTCATCCGTTGTGGCGAGGTCGCCGGTGCCGGCGCTGCCGTCGTCCTGTCCTGTCGCCACGCCCGTGGCCGGCTCGATGACGTCCATGAAGTCCGTGACCAGCCAGCCCTGGACATCCGAGAGATTATTGACGCCAACGACTTCGTACCAGACGAAATCCTCCGCCTCGACCGGGCCACCGACAAGCTCGAACTGCGTGCCTACCGGATAGGTGTCGACAATGTCACTGGCGGTGGTCGGCTCGGCGCGAACATTTACGGTGTCCTCGTTGAGCGCGATCAGCGCGCCCACGCCCAAGCCATCGCCGGTGGCGACATCGACGGTGTCTGCGACTTCCGTCGTATCCGGCTGGATCGTAGTCACCGTCGCCACGCCGTTGGCCAGCTCGCCTTCGGGCTGAATCAGGAGACGGGTGAATCCCACAATCCCGCTATCCTCGGTGAGGTCGATGGCGTCATACCCCGACGGGAAGAACGCGGCATCGTTGTCGGCGAGGGTGAATTCCTGACCGGGGATCGCGTTCGGCTGGAGTTGCGGAGACGCGGAACTGGTCACTTGCACCGCGCCTTCGGTTGCGCTGATGGCGAACACGCCGGCGGCCTTGCTGAGCAGTGCCGGGCCGGAGTAGCCCGGCACGGACCTGCCGTCGTTGAGCACAAGCTCGTCAACGATGACGGTCGCTCCGCCCGCCGGGAACTGCTGAATCAGCCCGTCGCCAAGCACCACGAAGGAGACGCCTTCGAAGTCGGCGTCGGTCGGTTGTCCATCGGTGTAGGTGATGGTGCTGTCGATGTCACTGCCAACCGGGTGAATCACCGCGGAGAGCAGCACCACATTCTCTTCGCTTCCATTGGCAAGGACCATGCCGGACTCCGCCGGATACATGATCCATTCACCGGCATCGAGTGTTTGTGCCTCGGTGACCTCGGTCGGATCTTCATCGCCTTCCGCGCCAACGACGGCCGTGCCATCGACTTCGGCGGTAAGCGTGCCCGATTCGACGTAGTTGAACTCGGGTCCAGGGTGGGTGTGGCCGGGAACGGTCGCGCCTGGTTCCAGCGTCATGCGCAACAGCCGCACCGTCAGTGGCGCGGGCGGCATCTCCTCGAACTCGTAGCTCATCAGCACTGTGCCGAGGGTGTCCTCGCCGGCAGCCTGCGGTGTCGCGGCGGCTTCCGGGGTGGCGCCGGTTGCTGGAGTGCCTTCGTCAGTGACATCGACCAACTGGTTGTCCAGCGTCTCGGGAGTCGAGTCCTGAGCCAGAACGGATCGTGTCGATGCGAACGACAGGATGAGTAGCAACACGGCAACCAGGATGGACGTGGTGCGAGCTCCTGCATGAGATGGGGTATCAGTAGCGCATGGTGTCTGCATGATGCTCCTCACACTGTGTATTCACCCGACGACCCGACGGCTTTCTCCCGTGGGGCGTGGCGCCCGGCAGGGACTGGGTGGCGATGTTGAACGTGACAAACGCCTCACTCGACGTTCACCGAGACCGTAGATGAAAGCTTACTCCATCGGGCCGGTTGATTCGACGTGGGATCGTTTCTGTCGAACGGCGTACGTTCAGACTCGATGGATCAGCGCACGATGAGTGCCGCGATCACGCCGGCGATTCCTGATGCGGTGAGATTGACGGCGTCGTTGGTGAGCCACGATGCACCGGACTCCAAGACAAGCTCGTGTCCAGGATTGTGACCCAACGGCTCTTCGGTGCGCATGTCGCAGGTCACGCACTGGTATCTGGCCTGAAAGACGGCGCCCAGGAACGTGTCGATCAGGCTTCCCAGGATCCCGCAGATGACGATAACGAGCTGTTCCGGGAAGCCGATCGAGACTGGCATCGACGCAAGCGGGGCGAGGAGTGCGGCAAGTATCGCGATGGTCATCGAGCCGGCGATGCTGGCGAGGGTGCCAGGAAGGCTGACGGCGCCGGATGTTCCGATCGGCGCCAGACGGAGGGTCTTGATGGATCGAGGGGTTGCCCCGCTTTGCCGTCCGACTTCAGTGGCCCAGGTGTCGGCGGTGGCGGCGGCGATGGTGGCCGCGCTGGAGACAAGCAAGGTCGGAGCATCGAGCAGGAGCGCGAGCGCCGCGAAGGCGGTGGCTGGCGCGCCGTTGGCGACAACCTGTTGCCAGGTGCGGGAGGGATGGTCGTGTTCTGAGACGGATAGCAACGATGAGGTCAGGAAGAACGCGACAAGCAGGATGCCTGCCCACCAACCGCCGAATGCAACAAGCGCCGTTCCCGCGAAGGAGGCGGCAACTGCCCCACCGGGATCGAGAAGACGCTTGCGCCATGCGACGACGCTCACCACTGATGCGCATATCAGGGCGATCGCGCCGCGGATGATGGTGGCATCGAGATCGGGCACTTTGGGCTCCGTGGCTCAGTGATGTGGCAACGCATCGCCGCTACGCGGTAGGATATTCCGGTGCAGTCGCCATGTGCGTGGCCGCAATTGACCCTCTAGCTCAATGGTAGAGCAGCGGACTTTTAATCCGGAGGTTCTGGGTTCGAGCCCCAGGGGGGTCACTACCCAAAAAGCCCATAGGTTCAGCGTTATTTCCGTGATGTGTACCATTGTGCGTTTCCTCACATCCGCCGATTGCAGCATATCGTGCAGCAACAGGATTTAACTTGACTGTTTATCGCCGTCGAAAAGGTCGCCAATTGAGTCGAGCGCATCGCGCATCGATCCGAGCTCGACATGCGTGTAGGTGTTCATCGTGGTGCTGATCTGCGAGTGACCGAGAATCTCCATGATGATCCGCGGATGCACGTTCCGGGATGCCAGGAACGTGCCGCACGAGTGCCGGAGATCGTGGAAGCGCCGTTGCTCTAGGCCCGCACGCTTCAGGAGCGCCCGGTACTGTTTCGTTACGTTGCTCGGGTCGAGTGGCGTGCCGATCGATGTACAGAACACCAGTCCCCACTGACCGCCCTTCCATCGTGATCCGGCAAGCAACTGATCTTCCAGCTGCCGGGTGCGATGCCGTCGGAGTGCGGTGACGATAGGTGCCGGGAGTGGGAGTGTGCGCTTGCTGCGCTCGGTCTTGGTATCGACCAGCTGCACTGTCCGTGTTTCCTTGCTTCCAGACCATTGCAGCTGTTTCTGGATCCGCATCGATCGTTTGTCGAGGTCGATGTCTGACCAGCGCAGGCCGAACACCTCTCCTTGCCGGAGCCCTAACCAGACGGTGATGATCCACAGCGCCTCGAGTGGCTCACCCTTCGCGGCCTGGAAGAGCCGCGGCACATCATCGGCGGGTATCGGGTTCGCCTCGAAATCCCCGAGCTGTGGCGCGTCGGTGAGTGTGGCGACGTTGCGGGGCACGAAATCCCAGCGCATCGCCTGATTCAGCGCCGCCCGCAGAATGCCGCGGATGTTCATCAGGGTACGGCCGGATGCACCGGCGGCGCGTTTCTCATTGAGCATCGTTTGCACCTGGAGTGCTGTCAGCTTGTCGAGCTTGTGCCGCCCGATCGCCGGTACCAGGTGAACCCGGACAATCGACTCGTAGGCTTCATACGTCCGGCGACGGCGTTTCGGCTTCACTACCTGCTCGAGCCAATCCTCAAGGAACGTCGCGACGGTCGGGCTTGTGGTTGCGATGGGAATGCCGCGATGGTGATCCGCGACCAGCCGCTCGACCTTGCGCCTCACCTCGGTCTTGGTCGTGCCGGAGACGTACTTTCGGCGTGGCTTGCCGTCGGCAGTCCAGCCGAGAGAAACCGCACCGCGCCAGCTGCCCTCTTTCGTCTGATAGATCGATCCGGAGTTGCAGGATCGCCGCGTGTCAGACGACATCAGCCCACCCCCTGACATGGGGCAAAGTTACCTCCACCACCTCCACAACTTCCACGATTGCAGAGAACTCCTTGATTCTGTGGGTTTTTCGCGTGGAGGTAGGGTGGAAGTAACCCCCGAATGTGTGGAGGTAACTGTCGATGTGTGGAGGTAAGGTGGGCACTGGTCAGCATCCTCTACAATGAATACGCCCTCACCTGCTGAGAACAGGTGGGACGCGCTTGCTAGCCGCTCAGGCCGCCAGGTTGTGAGC
>JACCVC010000159.1 GCA_013698305.1 Chloroflexia bacterium | reverse complement strand
GCGCGGGATCTTCTTCCGCGCAGACGTCCTCGGCCTTCCAGCAGCGCGTGCGGAAGCGACAGCCCGACGGCGGGTTGGCTGGCGAAGGGACATCGCCCTCCAGCAGGATGCGCCCGCCGGTGCCGCGTGCTTGGGGATCGGGGATGGGGACGGCCGACAGCAACGCCTGGGTGTACGGGTGGATGGCGTTGTCGTAGATCTCGGCCTCGTTGCCGATCTCCACGATGCGCCCCAGATACATCACGGCGACGCGGTCGGAGATGTGGCGCACCACCGACAGGTCATGGGCGATGAAGATGTAGGCGATGCCGAACTCGTCCTGGATCTCCTCCAGCAGGTTCATGACCTGCGCCTGCACCGACACGTCCAAGGCCGACACGGGCTCGTCGCAGATGATGATGTCGGGGTTCAGGGTCAGGCCGCGCGCGATCCCGATGCGCTGCCGCTGCCCACCGGAGAACTGATGCGGGTACCGGTTGACGTCGTCGGGCGACAGGCCGACCCGGCGCAGCAGGTCGCGGGCACGTTCGGAGCGCTCCTTCTTGGGCACGACCCCGGAGTGGATCTCCCACGCCTCGGTGATGATGTCGCCGACGGTCATGCGGGGGTTCAGCGAGGAGTACGGGTCCTGGAAGACGATCTGGATCTGGCGGCGCAGGGTGCGCAGCTGTGAGCGCGACAGCGCGAAGATGTCATCGCCCTTGTAGTAGGCATGCCCGTCGGTGGGCTCCTCCAGCCGCAGCAGCGTCTTGGCGACCGTCGACTTGCCGCAGCCGGACTCGCCGACCAGCCCGAGTGTCTCGCCGCGTCGCAGTTCGAAGCTGACGCCGTCGACGGCCTTGATGGCGCCGATCTGACGCTTGAAGACCACGCCCTGCTTCAGCGGGAAGTGCTTGACGAGGTTGTCCACCCGCAGCAGCGGCTCACCGGCCTCCCGCGGGTTGCCGTGCAGGTCACTGGCCATGGCTGCCACCTGTGTCGTTGATGACCTCTTGCCAGTAGTGGCAGGCGCTTGACCGCGACGGGTCCACCTCGTACAGCGTCGGGACATCCTCGGTGCACCGTTGCCGGGCGTAGTTGCAACGGGGATGGAACGAGCAACCGGAAGGGATCCGCATCAGGCTTGGTGGGGCTCCCCTGATGGGCTCCAGCTGGCTGCCCTTCTGGTCGGCGCGGGGGATCGAGGCGATCAGTCCCTTGGTGTAGGGGTGCGCCGGCGCGCCATAGACGTCGTGGACGTTGGCCGTCTCCACGATCTTGCCGGCGTACATCACCGCGATGCGGTCGGCAACGTCGGCCACGACGCCGAGGTCGTGGGTGATGAGGATCAGGCCCAGCCCGGACTCGGTCTGCAGGTCGGCGAGCAGCTGCATGATCTGCGCCTGGACGGTCACGTCGAGGGCGGTCGTGGGCTCGTCGGCGATCAGGATCGCCGGGTCCAACGCCATCGCCATGGCGATCATGATCCGCTGGCGCATGCCGCCCGAGAACTCGTGCGGGTAGCTGTCGACCCGCTCAGCCGCGGACGGGATCCGGACGCGATCCATGAGCTCGATGGCCAGCTTGCGCGCCTCCCGGCGCGAGGTCCCACGGTGCACGCGATACATCTCGGCGAGCTGCCAGCCCACACTGAACACGGGGTTGAGCGCCGACAGGGCGTCCTGGAAGATCATCGCGATCTGCTCACCACGGATCCGACGGCGGTCCGACGTCGGCATGGTGAGCAGATCGTCACCTCGGTAGCGGACGGCTCCCTGGGTCACGAAGCCAGGAGGGCTGTCGATGATCCCCATGATCGCCTGGGCGCTGACGCTCTTGCCCGAGCCTGACTCGCCCAAGATCGCCAGCGTCTCGCGTTCCCGCAGCACGTAGTCGATGCCGTTGACGGCGTTGACCACACCGCGACGGGTGCGGAACTCCACATGGAGGTTCTCCACCTCCAGCAGCGCAGCGGTCCCGGTGTCGCCTTGGGCGGGCTCGAAGGTGGCTTGCGCGGTCATCGCAGCTTCGGGTCCAGGGCGTCGCGCAGCGCGTCGCCCATGAGAATGAAGGCAAAGATCGCGAGGCTGAGGAACAGCCCCGGGAACAACAGCAGGTGCGGTGCGGTCAGCACGCGGCTCTGCGCCTCCGACAGCATCAACCCCCACGAGATGGCCGGCAGCTGCAAGCCGACACCGAGGAACGACAGCGCGGCCTCGGCCGAGATGATGATGCCGACGTAGATCGTGGCGTAGACGATCACCGGAGCGATGGCGTTGGGAAGGATGTGCCGCCGGATGATCCGGCTGTCACCCGCGCCCAGCGCCCGAGCCGCGTCGACGTAGTCGGCTTCCTTGGCCGACAGGACCGACGACCGCATCAGGCGCAGCATCGTTGGCCAACCGAGGACGATCAGCACCAGACTCACCTGCGGGATGCCACGGGACGGAAGCACGCTGAGCAGGACGATGCCTCCGAGGATGGTGGGGATGGCAAACCAGACATCGGCGATGCGGGCGATGATCGTGTCGAGCAGGCCGCCGTAGTAGCCGGCCAGCGAGCCCCACACCACCGCGATCAGCGCCGCGAAGATCGTGCTGAGCGCGCCGATCGCGATGGACGCTCGAGCGCCGTAGACGACCTGGGCGTAGTAGTCACAGCCCTGCAGGTCGAAGCCGAACCAGTGCTCGCTGTTGGGGCGCACCAGGGAGTTGTTCGACAGATCACACTGTCTGGGGTCGGCGCTGGTGAACAGCTGCGGCGCGATGGCCATGACCATGAAGATGAGGATCATCAACCCCGAGATGATGAACAGCGGGTTGCGCCGCAGCTCCAACCATGCGTCGTGCCACAGGCTGGCCTGGCGGATGCTCGCCCCACCACCCGTCTCGGCG
>JACCVC010000131.1 GCA_013698305.1 Chloroflexia bacterium | reverse complement strand
TACAGGTGTCGGCCCTCGATCGCATTCGGAAACGAAGGAGACCAAAAGGGTCTCCCGTACGCGTCCCTGATTACAGGACGCGCGGTGTTCAGCCGGACTCGGTATCACTCCGCCACCGGCGCTTCGGCCACCCGCGGCATGCCGCTCGGCGCCTGGCGCGAGGCGGGCGCCCCATCGACGCGCAAATCCGGCAACCAATGCAGCCAGCGTGGCAGATACCAGTTCCGGTCGCCCAGCAGCGCCATCGCCGACGGCACCAGAATCGACCGGACGATGGTGGCGTCGAGCAACACCGCCACCCCCAGTCCGAAGCCCATCTGCTGCAGCATCACCAGCCGCCCGGACGCAAACCCGCCGAACACGGCCACCATGATCAGCGCGGCGCCGGTGATGATCTTCGCGGTTGAGTGCAGCCCGACCGCGACCGACTCGGTGTTGCGGCCAGTGGCGTCGTAGTGCTCGCGGATGCGGCTGAGCAGGAAGACATGGTAGTCCATGCTGAGCCCAAACAGCACGCAGAACAGGAAGATCGGTAGCCATGCCTCGATGGTAGGCGTCTGTTGGAACCCGAACAGCTCGTTCCCTACCCCCTTCTGAAAAACCAGCACCAGCAGCCCGTAGGCCGCGCCGACTGACAGCAGGTTCATCAGCACCGCCTTGGCGGGCACCACCACCGAGCGGAACGCGATCATTAGCAGGATAAAGCTCAGCACCAGCACGAAACCGATAATCCAGGGCGTGTAGACGTCG
Source organism: Chloroflexia bacterium (assembly GCA_013698305.1). Classification (GTDB taxonomy): domain Bacteria; phylum Chloroflexota; class Chloroflexia; order Thermomicrobiales; family UBA6265; genus JACCVC01. The sequence continues at coordinate 2,162 of JACCVC010000131.1, read as the reverse complement.
ACCAGGTTGAAGAAATCCTGGTTGAACGCGGCCTCTCCGGTGACGTAGACCTCGGCCCCCGTGCCCGCGAATGCCGCCGGGACCACGTCCTCTCGAAGCTCCTCGATCATCGCGTACGACCGGGCGTCGTTGGTCGGGATCGTCAGCGTTAAATCCAGCAGCGCGACGTCACCATCGTCGTTCCAGACCGCCCAATCTCCGTCGGGGATCGGCGCGAACGCAGGCCGTTCGCCCCCTGCTCCATCGTCCACGGTCTCATCTGCGACCGCCGCCCGGAGATTATCAATCCCTGACTGCACGTCGGCGCGATCGCCCTCAATGGCGAACTGCACCGGCGCGAGCACGCCCGCCGAGAACTCATCGTTCAGGATCTCGAATCCCTGTCGGGCCGTGCTGTCCTCCGGCAGCGACTCGACGCCAGCGAATCCGGTCTCGATGTCGAAGTACGGTATCGACGACGACGCCAGCAACGTCACGCCCGCCACGATGCTCACCACCGGTCGCGCCATCACGATCCGGGTGATCCGACCCCAAAAACCTGTGTGGACGGCGTGCAGGTCGTTGGGATCTTCCGCGACATGGGTCTGGGCGTAGGTCTCGTAATTCCGCCGGCGCGGCCAGTCGATGCGGTCGCCCAGCAGGCTCAGCACCGCCGGGATCAGGGTCAGGGTCGCCAGCACCGAGATCACGACGACGATCACCGCGCCCGCCGCCAGCGCCCGGAATATCGAAGCTGGCAACAGGAACATCCCCGACAACGCCAGCACGACCGTCGCTCCGGAGAACGCGACCGATTTGTTGGCCGTGCCGCCGGCGACCGCGATCGCCTCCGCCTTCGGCAGCCCGCGTCGCCGCTCCTCTCGATAGCGCTCGACCACGAACAGCGCGTAGTCGATGCCGACCGCGAGCCCGATCATGGTGACCATGTTGGTGATAAAGAAGGAAAGCTCCCAGACCTGCCCGATCACCGCCGTCACGCCGAACGAGATCGCGATCGACACCAGCGCCAGCAACACCGGCACACCAGCGGCGACGAGCGCGCCGAAGACGATCACAAGAATCACCAGCGCGGCGCCGACACCAAACGTCTCGCCCCGGATCAGGTCCTCTTCGGCGATGTGATTGTTCTCGTCGGCGATGCTGATGAACCCGACCGTCAGCACCTGGTAGCCATCCCCGGACAAGCCTTCCAGCGTCTCCTTGAAGGCCGGCGCATTGGCCGTCGCTTCATCCTGCGTGCCGACCAGGGTCACTGGCACAATCAGCGTTTCGCGTCCCTCGGACACCAGCCCTTGCGCCGCCGCTTCGGTTTCCGGATTGTCACGAAGCTCGTAATAGCTCACCACCGATTCCGGAATGACCACGCCGTGCATCGCCCGGAGCTCGGTGGTGATCTCCTCGACCTGGTTCTGGAACGCTGGGTCGTCGACGGTCGCGCCGGTCGCCTGCACGATCACCGTCTCGTCGGTCGGGTTGTTGTCGATCAGCCCCGCATCTTCGAGCACATCGAGACCGGTCTGTGCCTCCGGATTGTTGGTGAACCGGATCGTGGTGGTGGTCGAATCGCCCAGCACGCTCATGGCGCCAACCGACAAGACCAGGACGACGAGCCAGGTACCGATCGTCCGCCAGGGTCTGGCGGCGCTGGAGCGGGCAATGCCGGCGATCGAGGGGATGTTCATGGCGGGAACTCCATGGTGACAAGATACACAACGAGCCTGCGCGTCGCTGAAACGCGTTGCCTCCATACTAGTCAGAAAGTTTGTCGCTTTTGTCACAAACGTATTGGCTTCCGCGGCAACGGGGATGAACCGGCAATGCGCTGGGGCTGTCGGCAATCAGCCACAGTCATCATTAACATCCAGTATTTGCGATTGCGTTGGCATGCGTTCTGCAACGGAAACGGTAGCACAAGCGCTCGATAGGACAGGTAGGAGGGAAAATGCCATACAAGAACCGGGGAGCCCTGCCGGATTCGTTCACGGACAACCTCCCCAGGCACGCCGAGGAGATCTACAAGGAGGCGTTCAACAGCGCGTGGGACCAGTACGACCTCGACGAGGAGCGCGCCCACCGGGTCGCCTGGGGCGCCGTCAAGCAGAAGTACCACAAGAACGCCGATGGCGACTGGGTCGTGGGCAAGAGCGACGACTCCTGACACG
>JACCVC010000092.1 GCA_013698305.1 Chloroflexia bacterium | reverse complement strand
GCGATGCCGATCGACCTCGATTACGTCACCGCGCTCATGTACGGCATGCCACCGACAGGGGGTGTCGGCATCGGCATCGACCGGCTGGTGATGCTGCTGGCCGACCAGCCGACGCTGCGCGACGTGATCCTGTTCCCGGCCATGCGACGCCTTCCGACCGAAAATGCCCAAAATAGCGTCGAATCGACATTGGAAGAATCGCCAGAACCGTAGCGCTCAGCTACAATCAAGTCGATTCAAGGGACGCTGTACCATTGCAACGCCGGTCGTTCAGGGCGGTCGACGCTTCGTGCGAGAGAGGACAATCACATGTTGGAGCGCATCAAGGAAATGACCGGGATCTACTCACTGGGCTTCGACAAGGCATCGATGATGGGAATCATGCTGCCGCTCGCGTTCGTGATCATCGTTGGCGGCGGCCTGTCCGCGCTGGTGCTGCTGATGTAGTTCGTGCTCGTCTGCATATGCACGATTCGCAGACGTGCCTTCAACAGATAGCTACTCGTCGTCCTTCGCCTCAAGCGACGCCGACTGGATTTGCTCGACCACCCCGGCATCAGCCAGCGTCGTCGTATCCCCCAGCTTTTGGCCCGAGGCGATATCCCGCAGCAGCCGCCGCATGATCTTGCCGGACCGCGTCTTGGGCAGGTCCGGCGTGAACATGAGCCGCTTCGGTTTCGCTATCGGGCTGATCTTGTCGCCAACCCAGGCGCGCAACTCCGCGGCGAAGTCCTCGTTGACATCCGCCCGGCTCTTCAACGTCACGAACGCGAAGATCGCCTCACCGGTCAACGGATCAGGTTGCCCGACCACTGCCGCCTCCGCCACCAGGTCATGCGACACCAGCGCGCTCTCGATCTCGGTGGTGCTGAGCCGGTGCCCGGAGATGTTCATCACATCATCCACCCGACCAAGCAGCCAGTAGTAGCCGTCTTCGTCTCGCTTGGCGCCGTCGCCGGGGAAATACATCCCTTCGTACTTGCTCCAGTAGGTTTCCGCGAACCGCTCAGGATCACCGTAGATGCCGCGCAGCATCGACGGCCACGGCTTCCGCAGGACAAGATATCCACCAGAGCCAAACGGAACAGAGTTGCCCTGCTCGTCGACGATGTCCGCCGAGATACCCGGCAGGGGGAACGTCGCGGAACCCGGCTTGGTCGTCGTCACGCCGGGCAACGGCGAGATCATGATCGCGCCGGTCTCTGTCTGCCACCAGGTGTCGACGATCGGCGCCCTCTCGCCGCCGATGTGCTTGTGGTACCAAATCCACGCCTCGGGGTTGATCGGCTCCCCGACCGTCCCTAGCACCCGCAGCGACGAGAGATCGTGCCCCTCGGTATGCTGGTGCCCTTCCTTCATGTGCGCCCGGATCGCGGTCGGCGCGGTGTAGAGAATCGACACGTTGTACCGGTCGATGATTTCCCACCAGCGGTCCGGTCCCGGAAACGTCGGTGTCCCCTCATACATCACGCTGGAGGTTCCGTTCGCCAGCGGACCATAGACAATGTAGGAGTGACCGGTCACCCAGCCGATGTCAGCCGCGCACCAATAGATGTCCTCGTCCGGTCGAAGGTCGAACACATGCCTGTGCGTCCAGGACACGCCCAGCAGGTACCCTGCCGTCGAATGCACGATTCCCTTGGGCTTGGCGGTCGTCCCCGAGGTGTAGAGCAGGTAGAGCAGGTCCTCGCTCTCCATTTCCTCGGGCGGACAATCGTCGGATTGTCGCTCCACCGCGTCGTGCCACCAGATATCGCGGTCCTCGGCCATCGAAATAGGCTGGCCGGTCCGCTTCGCCACCAGCACATGCTCGATCGTCGAGGTGCCTTGCAGCGCAAGGTCGACGTTCGGCTTCAAACCGGACGGCTCGCCTCGCCGAAATCCTCCATCGGCGGTGATCACCAGCTTCGCCTCGGCGTCGTTGATGCGGTCCCGTAGCGCCTCAGCGCTGAACCCGCCGAACACGACGGTGTGCGGCGCGCCGATCCTCGCGCACGCCAGCATCGCGATCGGCAGCTCCAGGATCATCGGCATGTAGATCGCGACCCGATCGCCCCGCTGGACACCGAGCTCCTTCAGCGCATTCGCCGCCTTGCAGACCTGAGCCAGCATCTCGGCGTAAGTGATCTGCATCCGGTCGCCGGGCTCGCCCTCCCAGTAGTAGGCAACGCGGTCACCATTCCCCGCCTCGACATGACGGTCGAGACAGTTGCAAGACACGTTGAGCGTTCCCCCGGAGAACCATTTGGCAAATGGAGCGTCCCACTCCAGAACGCTGTCCCATTTTTTGAACCAGGACAGCGACTCCGCCTGCTCCGCCCAGAATCCCTCGAAATCCTGCTCCGCTTGCTCGTAGATAGCCGGGTCCGAGATCAGGGCGCTGGCCGTGAACTCCGCGGAGGGCGGAAACGTCCGGTCTTCGCCAAACAGCGCCTCGATTGTCGCGCCCTGTTGCTCGTTGTCATTGCTCATGAATGCTCATTCTCCCTCTCGCCCAACTCACGACAGCGGATGTGGGCGCCTGCCTGGTCGCGACATTCGCGTCTGATCGCGAGTTGCATCGCGTTTAACTAGACCGCCCCAGGGAGGTCACCATCTGCAAGGTCGAGTATACAAATCTCGAACACGACACTTGACCGTCAATATCGCACCATATCCAACGGCGTGAATCTCCGCAAGGCTGCCCATGTCTCGCGTCGATGGCGACCGCCTCTGGACTACACTGCAAGCGACGAGATCGGATCGTCGAGACCGACGAACGTGACTCGCCTAAGCGACACCAGCTGCTTCTGGCAGGAGGATTTCTACACGATGACCGCACTTCACAGCACCGTCGGCACGTTGATCATTGTCGGCTACATCGTGGTGCTGGCGCTCAATGTCCGCATGGCGGTGGGCCGACCGATGCAGTCCTGGCAGCGACCTGTCTCTTTCGGCGCCGCGACCCTGGTCCTTGTCCAGATCATGCTGGGATTCTCGCTGCTCGGTGACGGCCAGGACATTCCAGCGATCCACTTCATTATCGCCCTGCTGGCAATCATTCCCATCGGCGCGGAACATGCTTTGGGAAGCAAGGAACCGGACACCCGCAAGGCCGGGCGCATCGGCGCCATCGCCAACGTCGTCACGCTGGCGATCGTGCTGGCAGCCTACATCATCGGCGAAACCAACACGTAGAGGCAGACCCTGTGTCTGCCCGGTGGCCCAAAGGCCGCAAGATAGAGCTTCGGACTCACCATGACCCTATCGTCTTCTTCCAGGCCCGATATCCTCATCATCGGCGGCGGAATCGCTGGGAGCGGTCTGGCCACCGTCCTCGCCCGCGCCGGGTTTGGCGTGACCTTGATCGAACGCAGCCCGGCGTTCCGCGACCGCATCCGGGGCGAAAGTATCCACCCGTGGGGTGTGCGGGAGATGGACGCTACAGGTTTGCTCGATGTTGCCATCAGCCGCGCTGACGCCCGTGTCCTGCCATTCTGGACCAAATACCAGGACCGAGCTCCTGGCGATCCCTACCGCTGGTGCGACGACTTCCCCGATGCCCTCGGAGAATTGAGCGTCCAGCATCCCCGGCTCCAGGACGCCCTTCTGGCTGAGGCGCTGGGGAGAGGCGTGACGGTCCTGCGACCCGCCTCCGTGCTCGGCATCAACTGGCCGGAGGGACGCCCCGAAGTCGACATCTCCCTCGGTGACACGGTCACAACACTCCGTCCCAAACTGCTGGTCGGCGCGGACGGCGACCATTCGCTCACCCGCAAGGCGCTCGGGGGCAAGGGCGTCACCGATGCTCCGCATCACGCGATTGGCGGAGCATTGCTGACGGGATTCGACCTACCTGATGACTCAGCCCATCAGGCGCTGTTCGACGGCGGGTTCGCAATGGTGTTTCCACAATCTTGCGGGACGAGCCGGGTATATTACGTCTGCTCCAACCTCGAAGCAGAGAGCTTGCGTTCGTCCGACCAACCGCAAGGGTTGCTGGCGCGGCTCCAAAGGGTGGTTCCGGATGGCACAGCGAGCACCCTCGAATCCGCCGGCCCAGTTGGATTCTTCCCGAACTCGGAAACGCTCGCCAGCGTTGCCCACGGTCCACAAACCGTCCTGATCGGCGACGCCGCCGGTTCCAACGACCCCAGCCAGGGGCATGGACTTTCGCTCGTCTTCCGGGACATCCGAGACTTGACAGATCGCTTGCGCGATACCTACGATTGGTCCATGGTGCCGCAGGCGTTCGCCTCCGCTCGAGCGCGTGATCACGGTGTTCTCCGGGCGCACGCGCAGTGGGTCGCGCCGCTGGTGGTAGGCCACGGGCCGGAAATCGAGCGACGTCGCGAGCAGGTCGCCCGTGCCCGCGAGCAAGATCCATCTGCCGGTGGCTTCGCGGGAATCTTCGCCACCGGACCCGAATCGCTGGTCGCCGACGAATCTGCGCGCCAGCATTTCCACGGTGAAGACCTTTAGTTCACTTTCAGCGCGTCAGTCCAGATAAAGACTCTTCCTGCGCTTGTCAAATTGTCACTGGCGTGCGAGCATGTGTGTACGTACACGTATGAGCCGCCCGAAAGAGGCGCGGGTGATGGCGTGCGCATTGACTCTGACGGTCATGCTGTTGCGCATCGACCAGAGTCCAGATAACAGGATTGGGGGAATCCATGAAAGAACGAGGGAAAACGATCATCACCGGCATAGCCGTGCTGATGGCGATAGCGCCGCTACTGATGATCGCCAGATCAGCGGCTGCGCAAAACGCGACGGCGTGGGTCGATATTGCGACAACAACTCCAGGAGTGGGCTGTGTCGTCGACGTGAGCGTCGAAGTGCAATCAGGAGGAGACGCGGCGTCGGGAGTGGATGTGTCCATCGCCTTGTCGGAAGACGCGTCCGGCGATGTCCTCTCCGTCGATCGCGCGACGACGAATGGCTCCGGTGTCGCGTGGCTCGCGCTGGACACCAGCGCGGGTTGGAACGGCGCCAAGACCTGGATGGAAGTGGTGGTCAACGGCTCCTATCTCGGCGGCAAGACGATCCGGATCACCGATGGAGGCTGCTCCGGCAACAGCGCTCTCCTTACCATGGACGGCGCCGTCTCTCCGGTCCGGGCCAGTTCGCCGGCAGCGTCGCCCGGCCGGTCGACTTCCTCGCTCACGTCGGCGCTCTCCTCGGCAACATCCGGAGGGAGCGGCTCCAGCAGCGCGGTGATGATCCCGAACGTCTGGACGTACCAGCAGCAACGCGGGCTCAGCTGCGAGTACGCTGCGCTCTCGATCGCGACCGGCGCGCTCGGCGCATGGACCAACGAGTACCAATTCGATGCCGTCGTGCCACTCTCCGAGAATCCGCACCAGGGCTATCGCGGCGACATCACCGGCGCCTGGGGGGGCACCGACGACTACGGCATCTACGCTGCGCCGCTGGCGCCCGCGTTGAGCCAGTTCGGGTTCAAGGGACATCTCTTTTACGGCGCCGGAAGCAGCGCGGAACTCACCGACTCGATCGATATGGGACGCCCCACCCTCGTCTGGCTCGGACTGGCTGGAGATACCAGCTTCGACGACTATGCCGCCGATGGGACTCGATTTCAGCTGACTCCGTACATGCACGTCATGGTCGCCTACGGGTACGATGATGGCGGTGTGTACCTGTCCGACCCCGGCACCGGCGAGTACAAGTACTACAGCTGGGGCGACTTCATGTGGATGTGGAACGTGATGGACGGCATGGCCCTCGGCGTTTCCCGATAGATCGAACTCAGTATGCTGACGTAAACGTAACCCCGCCCCGTTTTAGGGCGGGGTTGGCTTCTGCTTCCGCGAGCCACCTCGAGTTCCTTTTGGAGGTTCACCGATGCTCCATCCCCGCGATCGCAAGATCGGCATCTGCTTCGACGATCGCTACCTGCAACACGACTCGGGCGAGTACCTGATCGGGTATCGGGAGCGCTTTCCGTTCGCCGAACCGATCCCGCATCTGTCGAGTCCCGCCATCCTCGCCCGCGCCAAACACCTGATCGATCTCCACGGCCTCTCTCGCCTGATGCTACCAATTCCTACCCGTGAGGCGACCGATGAAGAGCTGGAGCTGTATCACACCAGCGCTCATGTCCAGAAGGTGCGCGAGGTCGGCAAGACCGGCGGCGACACCGGCACCGGCGCGCCGATTGGACGCGGAGGCGACGCCATCGCCCGCCTCGCGGTCGGCGGCGTGATCGAGTGTGTCAACGCGGTGTTCGATGGTGGCCTTCATCACGCAGTCGCGCTGGTGAGACCGCCCGGACACCACGCCATGAGCGATCACGGCATGGGCTTCTGCACATTCAACAACATCGCAATCGCCGCGAGGGTTGCCCAGCAGATCCACGGAGCTGAGCGAGTCGCCATCCTGGACTGGGACGTCCACCACGGCAACGGCACGCAGGACGCCTTCTACGACGATCCGTCGGTGCTCTTCATCTCGAT
>JACCVC010000090.1 GCA_013698305.1 Chloroflexia bacterium | reverse complement strand
GTGATCGAGCGCCTCAATCGCGCCTGCAACACCTGGAACTTCCGGATCGTCTCCCGGCAAACGGACACCATGCTGCTCAATCGCTGGAACGCGGAAACCCGAAAGAGCGAGCCGCGCGAGGTGCCGGTCAGCGTGGTGATAGGTGAGCTTGAGATCCCTGAGCTGGGCGCCAGGCAAGCTTTGGGCGTCCAGGCGCTCGACGACGGCAGCGGCGAAGACCTGCTCAAGGGCGCCGGTTCAGATGCACTCAAGAAGGCAGCGAGCATGTTCGGCGTCAGCATCGAGGGCTAGGCGTTGAGTCAACAACCTACGAGCTCCACTCCATCGTGTCCCGTGCGCCAGTGGCATTCGAAACGTCCTGTTGAGGCACGAATTTTGCGTTGTTTACGAAAGCACTTCGTGCATCGGCGATGGTCGCCGGGAATCGTAGGTCAGAAAGGACGTCCTTCATGAGTGATTCCAACAGAGACAAGGCTGATGGCGCATTCGACAAGGCCAAGGGCAAAGCCAAGGAAGAATACGGCAATGCCACCGGCGATGAGGACAAGAAGGCTGAGGGCAAGGGCGACCAGGCCAAAGGCGACATCAAACAGAAGATCGGCGATGCCAAGGACAAAGTCGGCGACGCGGTAGATAGCTTCAAGAAGAACAACTAGCGCAGCTACCTATCGTGGATGAAAGGGGCGCCGGGCAACGAAGCCCGGTGCCCCTTTCATCTTGCCCTCGGCCCTTGTGAGGTGTCATCGGCCAAACGCCATCGCCCTCCGACACTCGTCACCAGCCAGACGAAGCCCAGAATTCCAATCGCAATGCCCACACAGAACGCCAGCACTCCCGCATAGCCACCCACCAACTCCGGATCGAGAAATGGGTACGGGTACCAATCGACGATCGGCCCGCGGACAAGTGAGTACAGCAGGTACGCGACCGGAAACAGGGTCCACATCAGGCCATCCCGGAAACGAATCGGTCGCCCCGGGGGATCCAGCAACCAATCCGCGACCATGACAAGTGGAATGACCCTGTGCAGCGTTGTATCCACCCATGGAATGTGCGTCTGAAGAGCCTCCTGATACCCGGTGAGCAGCAAGCCATAGACGACACCCGTGGTGAACATGTAGAGCACCGCCGCGCCACGCACGAGATTCCACCGGCGCTCGTCGCTACGGGCCAGACCAAGCCCGCCAGTAAATAGCACCGCCGCCGCGAAGAGGTTGCTCTGGATGGTGAAGAAGCTGAAGAAGTTCGACGGCCGGAACGTGCCGAGGTCTCGGAGCGAAAAAATCTGATAGCCCATGGCGATCACGATCGAGAGCGCGGCAACGACCCGCATGACCCGCAACCACCACATTCGATCCATTTGGGATTCCCGTCCATGTGACGCTGGTGAGGCGCCTTCTCGTGGATACCGCCCGTAGGGGACAAGGCGCGGTTGTGAGCTGAGCGATTTTCACTCCATTGTACCGCCGGACGACTCTGCTGAGAGTGTCCTAAAGCAACTATCAAGAAGGTCGACCCGTAATGGCCGATCCTGAACTACGGTATCGGCCCGATGTGCCCATGTATCACCAATGGCAGACACAGGGTCTGCCTCTACGTGGTCCTGGTGTTGGAACGCCGTGCAGGCAACTGCAAACCGCCGTATGATTGGTTCAGGAATCTGCCGAAACTCGCGCCAAAGGAGCCCAGTGTCATGCACCAAATCACGTCAACCCCGAGTCACCTTGAACGCGATGGGGGCACACGCTTGCCGCTCTTTTCCTCGCATGCAGGCCGCCTCGCCAGCGGCGCAATCAGCCTCGCCGCTGCCGCTCTTCTCGGGCTGATGGTGACCGTGGCCAGCTCGGTGGCTGCACAGGAAGACGACAAGTCCGTCGACACCGCCGCTGCCACGCCTGCGCTGTATGAAGGTGTGGAGGAGGAGGGTCGATTCCTGGGCGATCCCGAGGCGCCCGTCGACCTGGTCGTGTACAGCGATTACCAATGCTCCTTTTGCAAGCTGTTCGACGAGCGCGATCTGCCGCCGATCATCCAGAACTTCGTGGAATCCGGAGACGTTCGGGTGGAATGGCGACCGCTGCCGATTCTGAGCGATCGGGCCGGCTTATCGTTGGAATCACCGGAAAACGAATCCGTCCAGGCGGCGGAAGCCGCTCTCTGCGCCGCCGACCAAAATATGTTCTGGCCTTACTCCGAAGCGCTCTTCGTCGCACAAGGTGACGTGAACTCCGGCGTGTACGCCGACGATATGCTGAAGTCCACCGCCGCTGACCTCGATCTCGAGACCGGGGCCTTCAACGACTGCCTCGATTCCGGCGAAAAGCAGGACGAGGTAATCGAGTTCCGGGAAGAAGCCATTGAGCTCGGCGTCACTGGAACCCCGACGTTTTTCATCGACGATCAACTGATCTCATACACCCAGGCAGGCTACGACCGGCTCGAAGAGCAACTCAACGCGGCCCTCGACGGAGAACCAGTCGAGAACTGATCGTCAGCACATACGGGCGGACTCCATGCCTGCCCTGAGCGCAGTCGAATGGGTCCGCCGTTCTCAATCACGGGGGACGTCGCTCCATCCGTCAAGCGCCGACACCGCCGCGCCGGCTCCGGCGCCTGGCGTGATCGCCACGTCGAGATCGAGCAGGGTTCGCTCAAGCACGCCGACCTGGGCGAACAACGTCGTCGGATGCGCTGACATTCCCATGTGCCCCAGCCGAAAGAGCTTGCCGGTCAGTTCGCCATATCCTCCGGAGATCATCACGCCATACCGATCCCGCATCGTCCGGATCAGGTGAGCCGCCTCGATACCGGCAGGCGTCACGACGGCCGTACAACCCGGCGCGGCGATATCATTACGCGCCACCCACAACGAGAGTCCGAGTGCCCGAACGGCCGCTCGTGCCGCGTGGGCAATAGTTCGATGCCTCGCGACCATCGCCGGAATGCCTTCATCTACCGCCTGCCGGAGAGTCGCTTCCAGCGCGTACACATCGGCGACCGACGGTGTAAACGGGAACCTCCCCTGCTCGATCCACTCGTGCCTCCAGTCCAGCAGCGACAGATAGCTGCCGGTCAACGGATTGGATCGCGATGACATTCGCGCCCACGCCGCCGGGCTCACCGACACCATCGATAAGCCCGGAACGCCTCCCAGGCACTTCTGCGGCCCCGTTATCGCCACGTCGATTCCGGCATCCTCGGGGGATATGTCCTCTGCTCCGAGC
>JACCVC010000065.1 GCA_013698305.1 Chloroflexia bacterium | reverse complement strand
ACGACCTCTTCAATCACTACCAGCGCTACTACGCGCCCCAGAACGCGTTTATCTCTGTCGTAGGAGATTTCGAGGCCGATGAGATGATCGCCCGCATCGACGAGGCGTTCGGTTCGATTCCCAGCGGTGATCCCGTCGAGCAGATTATCGCCACCGACCCGCCCCAGCAGGCGGAACGGCGGGTCACGGTCCATCGTCCCTCCCCCGCCGCCTACATGATGATGGCCCATCGCATGCCCGAAGCCAGCCATCCGGATATTCCCGCCCTGCTCGTCGCCGACTCGATCCTCTCCGGCGCCAAGCCGATGGGCATCGGAGGCGGCAGCGCAATGGGACGCTCATCCCGCCTCTACCGCTCGCTGGTGTCGACGGGTCTGACTCGCGGGGCGTCCTCGGGGACCGGCCTTCACATCGACCCGTTTCTGTGGACCTTCTCGGCGACTGCCTTGCCCGGCATCGAGCCGGAACGGATCGAGGCAGCCTTCGAAGAGCAGCTGGCGAAGCTCCGGGACGAACAAGCCTCCGAGGACGAGTTCCTCAAGGCTCGCAAGCAGATCCGGGCGCAATACATCTACTCCCGCGAGACGGTCACCGCCCAGGCGTTCTGGACCGGTCAGATGGAGATCGTCGACCACGCCGGTCGGGTCGACACGCTCGAGGACGAGCTTGCCGCCGTGACGCCAGAGGACGTTCAGCGGGTCTCACAGACCTGGTTGACGCCGACCGGTCGCACCATTGGTTGGCAACTGCCGAATGACAATGGCGTGACGAGCGCGGGTGTCGACGTTCCCGATCCTGTCGCCGATCAGGTCGAGGCGGTCGCGCCGTTCGATCTGGAACGTCCGTGCCACGTCAGCGATGGCGTCGAGTCGGGCGGGTCTTACGGTTTCTTCCGCGCCACGCTGCCCAACGGCATCGTTGTTCTTGCTCAGCCCCGTCCTGGCGACCCGGCAATCAACGGCAGCTTCAGCATCGACGCCGGCCAGAGCGCGACGATGGACGACCGTCCCGGCATCGCCTCGCTGCTGGCGGACAACCTCAACCGCGGCGGCGCCAACCGCTCGTTTGAGGAGTACAACGAGACCATCGACAGCCTCGGCGCGATGATCGGCGCCGGTGCCGGAAGGCGCAGCATCAGCGTTGACTTTCACGCCCTCAGCGAAGACCTGCCGTGCGTCCTCGATCTCGTCGGCGACCTGATCCGCAATCCCGTGTTCCCCGACGACGAGCTCGAGCGCGTACGGCAGCAAACTCTCACCTCGTTGCGGGAGGATGAGGACGACACCGGATCGGTGGCTGGCGACGCGATGCGGGAGCTGCTATATCCCGAGGGCCATCCGGGCCGTTTGCCGCTGGAAGGCACGCCGGAGTCGGTCGCCTTGTTTACGCGCGACGATCTGGTTGCCTACCATCAGAGGCACATCGGTCCCGCCGTGACGACGGTCGCGCTGGTGGGCGGCATTGATTCGATCCAGCACGCGATTGAGGAGCTTCAACGGGTGTTTGGCGACTGGCAGGTCGAGATACCCGACATCCATCCGGCGCACTCAGTCGACGCGCCGTCGGAGGCAAAGCGGGACGACCGGGTGATCGCGGGCAAGAGCCAGAGCAACCTCGTCGTCGCCTTCCCCACGTTGCCGCGGGATCACGAGGATTACTATGCGCTTAACGTCGCCAACGTGATCCTTGGGCAACTCGGCCTGATGGGCCGGCTCGGAGCGACTGTCAGGGATGAGCAGGGACTCGCCTACCACGTCTCCAGCTCGCTCTCGGCGGGAACCGCCACCAGCATGTGGACGGCGCGAGCGGGCGTCGACCCCGCCAACGTCGACCGGGCAGTAGACGGCATCCTGTCCGAGACACGGCGGCTCCAGTCCGAGCCGGTCTCGCCTGATGAGCTTCAGGACGCCAAGACCTTCATCGTCGGCAGCTTGCCGCTCGGTCTCGAAGCGCTGGGCGGCGTCACCGACCTGCTGCTCCGGATCGAGCGGTTCGGGCACGGACTGGACTATCTCGACCGCTATCCGGACCTCATCAACACGCTGATCGTCGCGGACCTCCAGCGGGCGGCGCAGCGCCACCTCGATCCGGATCGCGTAGTGGTCGGCGTCGCGGGGCCAGGCAAGGCGTGATGATTGCGTCTACACCTTCGCTGCCCCTGCCAATCATCGCCGTGAATGTGGGATTACCCGCACCGCTGACCGATGCCCGTACCGGCAAGGTGACCATGACGGGCATCAGCAAGCACGCTGTCACTGCCGACCACGTCACGGTCAGGTTCACCAACATTCTCGGCGACGGCCAGGCGGACCTCCAGAATCACGGTGGCCCGGACAAGGCGGTCTACTGCTATTCGCACGAGCATCTTCCGGCGTGGCGGAGCGAGATCGGCTATCCCGGCGACAGGCGGGCACCGTTCGGCGAGAACCTGTCGGTAACCGGCGCAATCGAAGACTGCGCTCACATCGGCGACCGGTGGCAATGGGGAGACGTCGTGCTCGAGGTCGCGCAGCCGCGCTGGCCGTGCTTCAAGCTGGGTCTGCACTCAGGACTCCACGATCTCCCGGCACGATTGATCGCGAATGAGCGCAGCGGCTGGTATTGTCGCGTCGTAACCGAGGGCGATGCTCCAACGACCGATGCCTGTCTGACACTGCTGCGCCACGTCACCGACGCGCCAACAGTGCGCAAAGCGTTCCAGGCGGCCAGGGGGCTTCTGCCGCCGGACGATGCGCTTCGCATCTCGGGGACCCCTGCGCTGGCCGACCGCTGGCGAAGCATGATCCTGCGTCGCTATGGCGGCGCTATGGAAGAACCAAAATAGGCAAAAGAGTCGTATCGTTGGTAGCGGCAGACTTTGTGTCTGCCCAAGGGTCGGCGTTTCTGCCGTCAGATGCGATCTGATGTTTGGGAACCCGTCAGTGAGAGTGGCAGACACGAGGTCTGCCGCTACGTGAAGGCCTGACACATGAACGCCCGGCAGGAATGGGTCCGAAGGATCCCGAACGTGATCGTCGGCGTGCTAGCTGGAGCGGTCGCCGCTATCGTTACCGCGCTGGTGATGGCGCTCAGCCGCTCCTGGTTTGGGATCATGCCGCCCCCTGAGTCCGTGCCCGACCGGGTCGCTCCGCTGCTTGACATCGACACCTTTTTCTCGATGTTTGGCACATATGGCGGGTACAACGGACTCAAGCAGTTCGGCATCATGTCCGGCTTGCGAGGCCTGTTCACCGTCGGCATCATCGTCGGGGTTGCCTATGCCCTGGTGATCGAGAGTCGCTGCTCCCGCCGGTCGCCGCGCTGGTTCCTCGGCGCGTCCCGGCCCGCATGGATCTTCATCATCGGCGCGGTGTTGGCCGTCTGGATCGGCTTCGTGATTTTCCTGTGGCCGGTTTTGCCCGCTAATTTCATCGGCCTGCCCTACTCCACCTCCCGAATCGTATCGATCGCCGCGCTGCTGATCTGGTATGTGCTCTTCGCTGGCACGGTGATGCTGGTCTACCGAACCACTACGTCACGCCTCGCTCGATCGCAAGCGGTAACGGCGGCAGATGCGAGTGCGGTCGACACGAACGACACCAAAAACGCCACCACAGCAACCCCTGCATCCACTGCCGTCGCGCCGATTGCCCGACCGCTGAGCAGGCGTGGCCTCCTGAATGCCGCCGTGGGTGCGGCATTGGTCTACCCTCTTTATGAGTTGATGAAGGATTTCTATTACGACGCGACGTTCTTCTATGACGGCACTGTCTACAGTGGCACGGGCATCCAGCCGATCACACCCACGGACGAGTTCTACACCGTCACCAAGAATGTGGTTGATCCCGATGTCGACCGCGACCTCTGGGAGCTCGAGGTTCGGGGAGCTATCGATAATGACATCACCATGAGCTTCGGCGATCTGGATGCCTACGAACAAATCGATCAGGAAAGCACCCTGATGTGCATCAGCAACCGAATTGGCGCCGGGTTGTTCAGTAACGCCAACTGGCGAGGCATCCGAATGCGAGACGTGCTTGAGTCTGCGGGCGTTCATGACGATGCCTACGAGGTCAAGCTCTCCGGAGCGGACGCCTTTGTCGACACGTTTGGCATGGACTACGCGCTGGATGAAAACACGCTGCTCGTCTATCAGATCAACGGCGAGCCGTTGCCCCGCATTCATGGGTATCCAGTGCGCGTGATTGTTCCAGGGCTCTATGGCGAGAAGAACGTCAAGTGGATCACACGGATCGATGTCATCACCGAGGATGTGGAGGGTTTCTACGAGCAGCAGGGATGGGGGCCGGATTTCGTCCCGCCGACACGATCCGATATCTTCGCTCCTCGAACCGCCGGGGCGGGTCAATCAGCGATATTCCGTGAGGAGATTCGGGCCGGGTCACAGGTCGAGATTCGCGGTCGGGCATTCGCCGCTGATCGTGGTATCCGGTCCGTCGAAGTCACCACCGACGATGGCGCAACCTGGGAACCCGCCGAGATCTACTATCCGGGCACTGATCTGACCTGGTCGCTCTGGAGGTATATATGGACGCCTGAGGAGCCTGGGGAGTACCGGGTCTACTCCCGCGCGGTCGACGGCACCGGTACACCACAGCCTTCGGAGCCGCGCGGCATCATCCCTCAGGGCGCGAGAGGGTACAACATCGTCACCGCGACGGTGGTCGAGCCGTTAACATTGTGATCAGGATCGAATCGTAGGGGCGGATTTCGTCAGGATATCCGCCCGGCGTACGCGAAGCGTGCGCAATGTTTACTGACAGCATTGTCCGCCGCAAGCGGCGAACCGGGTCGATACCCTGCGGAATCAGCCCTTACGCGACCCAGCAAGCCGTTTGCCGAACCACACACTACGTCCCCAGTTCCCGGAAATGGACGAGGTTCGTGCGCCCCGCTTCCTCCGTCATCGGCAACGATCCCACCAGCAGGCCGAACTCTCCCGGCTGGGCCAGCCCCTGATCGATGATCATCTGACCCGCCTTGCGGAAAACCTGGTCTGGATCAGGCTCGACCGGCACCACCAGGCTCCGAACGCCCCAGATCAGGCTCAGGCGGCAGGCTGTTTCCTCGTTGTCCGCCACCGCGATGATCGGCGGATCGGGACGGTACTTGGCCACTCGCCGAACTGCCGAACCCGTCTTGGTGAACACCACCAGGTACTTCACTGGCGAGTCGACCGACAGCGCGTAGGCGGCGCGAGCGATCGCATCGGCGAACTGCCTGGTCTGGTCGTCACCCTCGATCCTGGCGTGAACGCCCGCGCGTTCCGAGCGGACCGGTCCGTCTCGTTCGACCTCCCGGATGATCCGCCCCATCGTCTGCACGGCTTCGATCGGATACTCTCCTACCGCCGTCTCCGCGGACAGCATTACCGCGTCGGTCCCGTCCCACACAGCGTTGGCGACGTCACTCGTCTCGGCGCGGGTCGCCACCGGCTGCGTGATCATGGACTCCAGCATTTGGGTCGCGGTGATCACCGGCACGCCCATCTCGTTGGCGACGCCAATGATCTCCTTTTGGGCGCGGGGCACCTGCTCCGGAGGAAGTTGCACCCCGAGGTCGCCTCGCGCCACCATCAAGCCATCGGCCTCGGCGGCAATCTCCCGCAGGTTGCTCAACGCCTCCGGTCGCTCGATCTTGGCGATCAGGCCAGGCGCGTGGGTGCCATGAAACCCTGCCTCATCGCGGGCGGCTCGAAGATCGCTGGCGTCGTTGATGAAACTGAGGCCGAGATAGTCGACCTTCTGCCCCATCGCGAAGGCGACATCCTCGCGGTCGGCGTCGGTCAACGCGCCGCCGGTAATCGGCGCTCCGGGCAAGGTCACGCCCTGCTTCTGCAGCAGCATCCCGCCTCGCCCGACAGACGCCACCGCATGATCGGCATGCACCTCCTCGATCAGCAGCTCGATCAGCCCGTCGGAGATCAACACCCGCGACCCGGGACTGATGACGTCCAACAGCCGGGGATAGTTGATTCCAATCTGGGTGCGGGTTGTCTCCTCCGGCCGAGGGAAGACCTTGACGACGCTGCCTCGCGCCACTGGCACTCGCTTCTGTCCATCGGAAATCGGACCGGTCCGGATTTTCAATCCCTGCAAGTCGAAGAGGATCGGCACACGCCGGCCCAGGTCTGCCGCGGCGTCCCGGACGTTGCGGATCAGGTGCGCTCGCTCGGCGTTGTTACCATGAGCGGCGTTGATCCGCACAACATCCACACCTGCTTCGAGCAATGCCCGCAGCCGATCCGGCTTGCTGACAGCCGGTCCAAGCGTCGACACGATTTTGACGCGACGTTCCATAGAGAGTTCGTCCTCGATGTTAAAGCTGCGTTGCGGGTCACTGGTGCGCAAAAGCTGCGCTCCGCCGACCCCGTTATCCAATCGACATACTAGCAGCTATCGGAGCATGCAACGGTACCCGCGAATAGCAGACCCTGACCGTGAGCGGCCAGGGTCTGCTATTCAGGCAACTTTTCTTGCGTGGACTACTCGTATCGCAGCGCTTCCGCAGGCAGCACCTGCGCCGCCTGCCTCGCTGGTATCCACGACATCAGCAGCGCTGCGGCGATGGATGTCGCCAGCGTGATGATGATCAGCGGCCACGGCACTACGAAGGTCGATTCCAGACCTGCGGAAAAGTCATCACTCTTGATCAGCGTGTAGGACAGGATCAATCCGGTGACGCCACCAGCCAGCACGCCGAGGATCACAATCACCGCCGATTCGATCACGAACGCGCGAGCTACGGTTGTCCGCTGAAACCCGATCGCTCGCAGCATCCCAATCTGCTGACGACGCTCAACAACCGCTCGAAAGGCGATCACGCCCACAGCGGCGATGCCGACCACGAGGCCGAGCGCCATGAACCCCTGCAAGAGATACAGGAATGACCGCTGCGAGCTCTGGTTGTCCTCGAGCTCCTGGATGATATCCGTCGCCTGTGCGCCGACTGGCAACAGCACGCGCTCGATTTCGAGGGCCGCCTGAGTCGCATCGACCCCATCGTTGAACCGCACAAACCAGCTTCGCATCGGTTCACCTTCGCCGGAGAATATCGTGTTGGCCGTCTCCGGACCCATATAGAGCCCGAACAGCGACGAGATCGAGCCGTCGATCACGCCGATCACCCGGATCTGGTTGATCGTGCCATCGGGGAGGCGCACCTCCACGATTGGAGCCTCGAAGGCGCCAGTTGCGGTGGCGGTTTCCAGTCGGAATGCCTCCGGTTCGCCGAACTCCGCCGAACTCGCGAGAGAGAATGAATCGATCACGGCCACATCCGGCTCATTGATCAGCGCATCGATAATCGCCTGATCGTCATCGTAGCCTTCCGCCCGTCCGGTGAATGAGAGTGTCGCGTTCTCCAGGTACGACTCGTCCGCCACCTCGAAGATGAAGCTCGACCAGTCCTCGTCGCCAGAGTTCCTCAGCTGCGTTGACGTCGCCTGGCTCACCGAGTCCAGCACGCCGATCGCGGCGATCTCCGAGGTGTCGTAGCCCTCCCGCTCCAGTGCTGCGCCCAGATCATCGACCGGGTTGGTCGAGGTCGTCTCTACCGAGACATCCCAGCCAGCGGCGGCATCGTCACCGAGAAATGCAGCCGAGAAGTTTTCGTTGATCACCGAGATCACCATCAGCGAGAAGACGATCAGGCTGAACATGGCGATGGTCATGCCCGTGCGGCCCTTGTTGGCGCCGGGGTAAGACACCGCCAGCCGGATCGCAGGCAACCAGCCCGACATCCTAGAACCGAGCCGCTCAGTGCCGGAGAGAATCCAGTCAAGATTCTGAATGATCACCAGGGTTGACGCCGCGACGATACAGATGCCGGACAGCAGGAACAGTTCGATGTCACCCTCGTACCGACCGTAGATCGTCTCGAACAGGTCGGCAGGCAACAGCCAGAAGATTAACGTATACAACCCGGCGACCGTCAGCACCCATCGTGGCTTCCAGCCGAAATAGGTCGCCACCGCGGCAATGCCGAACGGTATCAGCGTTCCGCCTGTCAGGAACAGGAACGCGTTGCGGTTGGATTGCGCTCCAAGCACCATCAGGACGCCGACGACGACCATGACAAGGCCCCAGATCAGCTGCCGCCGGTTGCGGGTCGCGTGATAGGCATCGGGGATGTCGCGAACCGCCGCCACCACATTGAGACGGCTTACCCGCCATGACGCGAGCGTGATCGTCAGGAAGGTTATCACCACGCCAAGCGCGTAGGCGATGGCCATGCTGCGCGGTTCGATGAACGGGGAGATGTCGATGAAGTCTCCGAACGCAGCCTGCATCCCGTTCGCAATGCCGAATACCGCCAGCGCCCCCATCACTACGCCGACCAGTCCCGCGAGCAGCGCGTACCCTGCCCCCTCGGAGATGAACTGCTGGATCAGCAATCGACGTTGCGCGCCGACCGCCCGTTCCATGCCCATCTCCGATCGCCGCTCGGCGGCCAGCATGGTGAAGATCAGCACGATTAGCAGCACACCAACGGCGATGGAGAACAGGCCGAAGACGATGAAGAACGTGACAAAGATGTTCGCCAGCAGCTCCGCCTCCTCGACGAAATTCTGCTTGATCGTGTTGATGCCGAGGTCCACTTCCGCAAGTTGGGGTTGCAGCAACTCCACCACGGCGCCGGTGCGGTCGAGCCCGGACCGATCGTCTCCGGTGTTGGAGATACCAATGGCGCTGAGCCGGCCCTCCTGGCCCGTCAACGCCTGTAACCTGGAGAGTTGCATCGTCATTGCCGGTATGCCCTGGCTGTCGAGGCTGCCGGTGATGACCGAGTCCTCGGCGATGGCCCCTACCTGGACCGTCACCGGCTCATTGTTGATTGCCAGGACGAGGAAGTCGCCAACCGCCGCGTTGAGGTCCGTGGCTCCGGATTCGCTCAACAGCACGTTGGCATCCACGTCGGAGTCGATGAAGGCGGCAAAATCTACCGGTTTCCCGTTGAGATCGTTCGTTCCGTCAAGCTCGTTGTAGGAGGAATCGTCAATGCCGGCCAGAAGCACCAACGGCTCTGTCCTCACCACCGTGTCTTCCAGCGCGACCAGATCGTTGAGCGACACCACATCCTCCGGGTTGGCGTCTCCGACGTTCACGGCGGGCGACATCGCGATCAGCAGCCCGCCAATCGCGTCGACGTCACCGCTACCGGCAGCCATCTCCCGCACCAGCTCCAGGGACGACTCGTCGATCGTCTCGGTGAAGGCGGCCTGGTCAGACCCTTCGCCGTCGCCATCGGTCGACGCCACCACCAGTTCATCAACCGGGCCCAGCAGCTCGTAGACCGAGTTGGTCACCGACCGGTTGAGCGTGTCACCGGTGCCCAGCGCCGCCGTGATGATCAGCGTCGACAACATCAAGCCGACCACGATCAGTGTCGTCTGCGCCTTCCGGCGAGGGATATTGCGCACCCCGAGCTTGAAGATCACCGGCCGGCGCCAGGCGATAAATGCCACCACCGCCAGGCACAGCAGCAGCAGGCCAACCATCACCACCATGATCTGCACCATGGGGATGCCAAACAATGCTTCCATGTACGTCTCCTCCCGGCTCGTTGAACCGGGGCGTGATTTAGACCGTCACCGGCTCGGCGATGTGATTGGATTGTTCAGTAACTGACGACGCCGAGGGCGTCTCCTCGCCGACGATTTCGCCGTCCTGCATGCGGACGATCCGGTGCGCCTGGTTGCCGACGTGGGCGTCGTGCGTCACCAGCACCAGCGTCATGCCATGATCTCGATTCAGCGTGCCGAGCAGGTCCATAATGTCCTGGGCGGTCTTGGAATCGAGGGCGCCAGTCGGCTCGTCAGCCCACACTATTGCGGGATCATTGACCAGCGAGCGGGCGATGGTCACGCGCTGGCGCTGTCCGCCGGAGAGCTCCGCCGGGCGGTGGTCGGCCCAGTCTGCCAGCTCGACCCGCTCGAGCGCGGCCATCGAGCGCTCACGCGCCTCGGACAGTCGAACCCCCGCCACCAGCAACGGGAGCTCAACATTCTCCACCGCGTTCAGCACCGGTAGCAGGTTGAACACCTGGAACACGAAGCCCATCCGGCGGGCGCGGTAGTCGGTGCGCTTCTTGTCGCCCATCGTCGCCAGATCCTGGCCTTCCAGCCAGATCTGACCCGAGTCGACCGAGTCGAGGCCCGAAAGCGTGTTCAGCAGTGTCGTCTTGCCACAGCCGGACGGCCCCATCACCGCCACCATCTCGCCGCGACCCACCGCGAACGAGACGCCCTTGAGCGCCTCGACCCGGGTGGTGCCGGTGTCATACGTCTTGACGACGTTCTCCGCAACGATGATGTTGTCACTGTCGCTGCTGACCGGAGCTTCCGCCTTCTTCGATCGAAATCTTCCCAGCATTCTGCTCTCTCCGTATTGACTCCGCCTTGCCGCCGGGCTGATTCGGCGTTGAGACGGTCGTGAGGCGTGTTCAGGTGATCCAGGACCCATCCTGATATCAGGCTGAAGTGTAGATGTCGATTGTGTCGCTTTTGTCACATTCCAAGGACAATCCGCGTCACAAACAGACGTTAATCTTTACCTTCAGAGAATTTGGGCCCCTCCATGCCTCTATATTTGGATGCCGTCAGTAGCGACGATCGTGCAGGACTGGACAGCTACGGTATCCTGCTAGTAACGCCGGTCACGCCTTGTACCGGGTCGTTGTCGTGTCGGACATACAGTTCCGCGCGGTCAGGAGACGGCTTGCAGCGTGGATACACTCAGGGAAGTGCTGGAGTTCTATCGCGAACGGCCCGATGAGGTACTCGAGCTCGCCTGGATGCATACCGAGCTCAGCCTGATCGCCCTCGCGATCGGCACCGCCATCTTCGTGCCGCTCGGCATCCTCTTCGCCCGCTGGACGGCCGGAGGATCCGCGGCGGTCGGCGTGGTGGCGTCGCTCAGGGTGATTCCCTCGATCGCACTGATCTTTCTGTTCTACCCGCTGCTCGGTTTCGGCTATCAACCGGCGTTGGTAGCGCTGACCATCCTTGCGGGCCCACCCCTCATTCTCAACACCTATGCGGGAATGAGGCAGGTCGACGCATCGGTCCTGGAAGCCGCGCGCGGGGTTGGCATGAACCCTGCGCAGGTATTCTTCAAGGTCCATTTGCCGCTCGCGTTGCCCGTGATCATCGCGGGAATGCGGTCGGCATCAGTGGAGATCTTCGCGAGCGCAACGCTCGCCTCGTTCATCGGCGTCAGAACGCTTGGCCAGTACATCGTGACCGGCATCTCCTTGCTGGATACGACGTACCTGCTCGCGGGTGGGCTGCTGATCGTGGCGCTTGTGCTTTCGGCGGAAATAATCCTTGGCGGGTTTGAGCGACTGGTGAGAGTGCCAGCCGCCTGATATGTCCCGATGGTCGGGACACTACCCAGCAGGGACGCAGATTCGGAAAGGAACGTGTAGACCATGTTGAATCGACGCACAGTTGTCAAGGGCGCCCTCGCGGCGCCAATCGCCGCTACCACGGTTGGTATCGGTTTCAACTCGGCGGTGATGGCGCAGGAAGGCGCCGTCGTGGTCGGCTCCAAGGATTTCACGGAGCAGTTCATCCTCGGCAACATGTACCTGTTGGTGCTGGAGGACCTGGGCCTGGAAACCGAGGCGTCGCTGAATCTGGGCGGCACGCAGATCGCCCACCAGGCGCTCGAGAGTGGCGATATCCACCTCTATCCGGAGTACACGGGCACGGCGCTGGTCGAAGTTCTCGGCCTGTCGGTCGAAGAGGTGCTATCGGAAGCATCGTCCGCCACGCCGGTCGCGGACGCGTCGCCGTCGGCCTCACCGGTCGCGGGCGGCGGCAACGCTGAGTACGTCTACAACATCGTTCGGGACGCCTACCAGGAGCAGTTCAACCTGACCTGGTTGGCCTACTCCCCCGCCAACAACACCCAGGCGCTGGCTGTGAGCCGCGAATACTCCGAAGAGAGCGGTGTGACTACGATCTCGCAGCTTGCGGAAGTCGCCGCCGACCTGACCATCTCCGCGCCAGCCGACTTCCCCGAGCGCGAAGACGGCCTGCTCGGTCTCCAGCGGGTCTACAACGCTGGCTTCGCGGACATCGAGGTGCTGCCGGTGCAGCCAGGCCTGAAGTACCAGGCGCTTCTGGACGGCGAAGCTGAAGTCGTGCTCGCGTTCGGCACCGACGGGCAGATTTCCGGCTACGACCTCGTCGTGCTGGAGGACGATCTCGGCCTCTGGCCACCGTACAACGTCGCGCCGGTCGTGCAGACCGACCTGCTCGACGCCAATCCCGACATCGCCACCCGCTTCGACGAGGTAACGACCTCGCTCACCGATGAAGTGCTGTCGGACCTCAACTGGCAGGTCGATGGCGATGACGGCGCGGACCCGGCTGATGTCGCCCGCCAGTACCTGGAAGACAACGGCTTCATCGGCGGCTAGCCGGAACGCGGCTAAACCCCGCGATGGTGCGAATGCGTAGGGGCAGACCCCGTGTCTGCCCATGGAAATTGAAGCGAAATCGGGCCGGCAAAGGGTCGGCCCCTACGCGTGTTCGTTTCTGAGATTCGTTCAACTCGCGGCTGGTTCGGAGGCAATATGTGAGCAGGCAGCAGCAGGAACGCGATCCTCAGGGCGGCAGCGCCATCCGGCTCGAAAACCTCTCTAAGCAATATCCGAACAGCCCCCATCCGGCTGTCGACAACGTCTCGCTGGACATCGAGCCCGGCGAGTTTGTCGTGTTTCTGGGGCCGTCCGGCTGCGGCAAGACCACGCTGCTGAAGATGGTCAACCGGATCTACGAACCCACCGGCGGGAAGATCTGGATCGACAAGACCGAGGTGCATGAGCTGGCCGCGCCTCAGTTGCGCCGGCAAATTGGATATGTGATCCAGCAAACCGGGCTTTTCCCGCACATGCGGATAGCGGACAACGTCGCCACGGTTCCCAGACTGCTCAAATGGAAGAAAGCGCGGATCAACCGGAGGGTTGAGGAGCTGCTCGACCTGGTCGGGCTGCCCCCCGAGTCGTATGCTCGCCGCTACCCCGCCCAGCTCTCCGGCGGTGAGCAACAGCGGGTTGGCCTGGCGCGGGCGCTGGCGGCAGAGCCATCGACCATGCTTATGGACGAGCCATTTGGCGCGCTCGACGCCATTACCCGCAACCGACTTCAGGAAGAACTCCTGCGTATCCACCGCCAGATCAAGCAGACGATCCTGTTCGTTACCCATGATATCGATGAGGCCGTGCGTCTCGCCGACCGGATCGTGGTGCTGCGACAGGGCAAGGTGGAGCAATTCGCCACGCCGCTTGAGATCATCTCCAACCCGGCCAACGACTTCGTCGCGGAACTTGTCGGCGCGGAGGACGTGCTGCGAAGGATGAGCCTGATCCCCATCGCCTCTGCCGCGACGGCCATCAACGGCCAAAGGAACGTTGACGACCCCACCATCTCCGGTTCATCATTTCTCCGGGATGCGATTGGCACGATGGTCGAGACCGGATCAGAGCGCCTCTCTGTCGTCGATGAGGACGGGCATCCGGTGAAATCGCTGACAATGGAGGACATCCAGCAGGCCGTATCCACCTCGGACGCCGAGGAAAACGCTTCCGAACGAAGAGCTACCTCCGCCAGCGACTGAACTCGCGCTCCCAAGGATTCATTCGGCCATGGATTTCACCTATTTGCGAGAAAATCCGGATGTCGTGTGGGAGCACACCATCGAGCACATTCAGCTGTCGCTGACAGCGATGGGCATCGCGATGCCCATCGCGATCGTGCTCGGCATCCTCGCCACGCGGATTCTCTGGCTGACGACGCCGATCGTCTCGATCATCAGCATCCTCTACACCGTCCCGTCGATTGCCCTGTTGGCCTTTCTGATACCCAGCCAGGGCATAGGAGAACGACCAGCGCTGATCATGCTGGTGATGTACGCCCAACTCTTCCTCGTGCGCAACATTGTCGCGGGTCTCAATGGGGTTGACCCGGCAACGCTCGAGGCCGCTCGCGGGCTCGGCATGAACGAGGCGCAACTCTTCGCCAAAGTGTGGCTACCTCTGGCGCTTCCCGTGATCATCGCCGGCGTTCGCACTGGCCTGGTGACGACGATCTCCCTTGCGACGATAGCGGGTTGGGTCAATGCCGGCGGGCTCGGCGAGCTGATGTTCCAGGGTCTCGCGCTGGGACGTGAGTCGACGGTCCTCGCCGGCGTGGTCGCCGTGTCGGCGCTCTCGCTGACGATCGACATCCTTATCCGCGCCCTGGAACGGCTCACCCCCGTTGCCCGCGCCCAACGAGCCGCAGCCCCGTAGCCAGCAACTCGATAGATCCTGGCATTGCTCAACGAAAACAGGCTCTCGGTATTAGAACACCGAGGGCCTTTAGCAACCTTAGAGAACGTCAGTTTGTCTTGGCAGCAACTGCCTTTGGCTTCATCTGACTGGTGACTCTTTGGTCCGGTTTTCTTACCACATTGCCTCTTGGCTGAATGGCTCGCTTGCCAGTGTCAGGTAGAACTCGCCTCCTTGGCGCCCAGGCGACCCCTGAAAGTTCTCCATTTTCGTGAGTGGTAGTCGACATGGCCTTCATCTGGCTGGTTACTCGTTGATCAGGCTTTCTGACAACATTTCCTTTGGGCTGAACCGCCCGTTTCCCTGTGTCTGGCAGGACTTTTCGATGAGGCGGAGTATCAACTATTGAGAGTATCTTTTTCATCTTCTACTCCTCTGGATCATTTTCTGTGGTACCGCCATCCAGGTACTCAATGCGGCTTATATCATCGGCGCTGATCCACATACAGAAAGATTGCGATGACAGCCCAAAGATACGTGAGGAGCCAGTGATCATCCAGAGCTCCGGAGAGATACCAATCCAGGATCTATCTGGTGGAGAAAGGAAATATGACGATATGCAGAAAGAGTCCGGATGCCAGGATTGCGAGGAAGTGCCTCGCATCGGCCTTGTCAGGAAAATGCGCGACTGCTCGCTGGATAAGCTGGCCAAAGATGACGCCTGGCACAAAAACAATCGTCAGAATCAACACGGCTTCCAGCGTCGCCGGCAGATTCATGACCTCAACCTGTTCCTTGGCGTGGCTATCGAGCGTGCTGCAATCTTATATCAGCTTCCGCCCTCAAGACGAGCTGCTTCGGGATTGTGTTTAATGTTCAACACAGCGGTTGAGCGTTGGTTTTGGAATAGTGACTCTTCCTCAGGGAATCGATACACATAGCGGCCCGATTTTGCCGAACGACGCCCGGAGGATATCGATCCTTCCGGGCGTTCTGCTCTTCACCCTATCGACATCGAGGCCTACTTTCGGCCCAACACGGCATTCTTGATGAGCACCAGGACAACCGCCGCGATGGTCGCGGCAATGACGCTGCTAATAAAACTTGCGTCGCCACCAACCACATTGTCCACAATCAGCCCAGCCACGAACGCGCCGATCAGACCAAGCACAAGGTCTCCCCAGATGCTACGGTCGGTCCGCGTGATCACGCCAGCAAGCCAGCCCGCCACGATACCCACAATAATCCAGACCAGAAAATTCATCGTTCACTCCTCTTGTTCACCAATACAGCCAAGGTCGGCCGTATCCTTCGCCTTGTGCAGCCATCGCCTATGAGCAAGTGGTGTGCCATTACGTTGCGCGTCAGCGTCAGGATTCTCGGGGACGAGATTCGGGCAGCGGACATGATTCGACAGAAGGTTTCGCCACAGTGCGACCATCATCCTCTTTCCCCATATCGGATCCTGACTCGGCTGCATCCGCCGTATCGCTGGACGTGTCCGAATGCATATCTGCGGGAGCAGGCCGGAAAGCCTGGCGCTGGGGTCGGCTACTGGCCGGCGCCAGGGTGTCGAGGTCTGCTTCGTGGGACTCATGGTCCATCGGCGACGTCGCGGCCGCCATCCGCTCTTCCGGTGTCGGCAGCGATGGCGTCTCTGTCGCCGTAGCCTCCGGACTGGTATCGTCGAGCCTTTCGTCAGTCACTGACTCGTTGTCCGAAGAAGTAAGCGACCCTGTCGTTACGTGTTCTGGCGCAATGCTTGTGTCATCTGAGGCGACGACTCCATGTCCATCATGATCCTTCACGACCTCCGGCGCTTCGGCGGGCGCACGCTCGACGACAGGACGCTCATCCACCACGTCGCGCTCGGGGAGAATGCCATAGGAGCCGAACCGGTCGAAGAATGCCCACGTCCAGAACGCCATCGCCACCAGTAGCAGCAGAAATGAGATGCCCATCACCCAGCCCGCTCGTGCGTCCGACACCATGAACAGCATGCACACCACAGTGATGACGATAAAGGCCAGGCCCGCGGTCGCCCACACGGTGCCCAATGCCCCACAGAACCGGCTCCACGACACCCTCGCCACCAGCTCTTCGGCGTGAAGCACCCCGTCAGCGCCTGTGGGGCTACGGAATCGGAGGCGCGTACCGAAATCCCGGATCAACAATCCGAGGACCAGCAGCGTCGCGCCAAACCCTATACCGAATACAACGTAGTCCAACGACCTTCCCCCATCACCCACAGCCTTCTCAACCGGTCGACATTCCCCCTGTTCGAGCCGATGGTCGTTCCACCCCGTCTGTTGTCGCGCCTTCTCGCGTCACCATATTCTCGACAATAGTACCGTGACGCGCCAAACGTTGCTGAAGCACACCGAAACCGCGAGCGTGGGGCGCCAACCTCGCGGGTCAATCCTGCCAATCAGCGGCTGGAACTCCTACCGCTTGAGTCGATCGAGCAACGTCGCATAAGCGATGCGACCGCGCTCGTAATCCTCCAGTCGATACCACTCGTTGGGCGCATGTGCTCCGCTGCCCGGCATGCTCCAGCCGAACATCACCGAATCAGCGCCGAGAACCTCCTGGAAGATTCCAGTCGCCGGGATCGTCCCTCCCGACCGGACGATATAGGGCGCGCGGCCAAATAGTTCCTCCAGCACCTCACCCGCCGCCCGGTGGACGTCATTGTCGCGATCCAGCACGAACGGCCTGGCCGACCCTGGAATGCGCTGCACCTCGACCTTCGCGCCCGGTGGGCAATGCTTCTGCACGTGCATTTCGATCAGGTTGACGATCTCGACGGGCATTTGGTCAGGCACCAGACGACATGTGACCTTGAGGTGCGACTTGCGAGGGGTCACGGTCTTGGTGCCGTCCCCCTGAAAGCCGCCCCATATCCCGTTCATGTCCAGCGTCGGGCGGGCCCATTGCCGCTCGACTGGAGTCCATCCCGCCTCGCCCCACAGCGCATCGAGCCCCAGGTCAGAGGTGAATGTCACCTCATCGAACGGGACATCGGCGATCTCCGCCCGTTCCGTATTGGTCAGATCGTGGACTTTGTCGTAGAAGCCCTCGACCTGAACGCGCCCGTCCACATCGTGGAACGTGGCCGCCAGCTGCACCATCGCCTGCACTGCGTTCGGCACGGTCGCGCCATACATCCCGGAATGAAGGTCGCTGTTGGCGGTGGTCAGGTTGATCTGGCACCCACCGAGCCCCTTCAAACCGACACTCAGCGACGGTTGATCCGGACCATGTTGCCCACCATCGGCGGAGAGTACTGCGTCGGCGGCCAGGAACTCCCGTTCCGCTTCGACGAGTTGCTGCAGGTTCGGCGAACCAATCTCCTCCTCTCCTTCATAGATGAACGACACGTTGATCGGCAGTTGGCCGTTGGCGCGGTCCAATGCTTCGACCCCGTGGATCGACGTCAGCAAATTGCCCTTCATGTCCGCGGAGCCGCGCGCGTAGAGCTTGCCATCCCGCACGGTCGGCTCGAACGGCGGCGTGTCCCACAAATCAAGCGGCTCGGCTGGCTGGACGTCGTAGTGACCGTAGATCAGCACCGTCGGCTGATCGTCGGCCACGTGCCAGCGCCCGAGTACCGCCGGATGCCCTGGAGTCTCGACGATCTTCACCTCCGGCACGCCGGCCTGCCGCATCCTGTTGGCCACCCACTCCGCGGTTTGCCGGGTCACGTCCCTCCGCTCGGGGTCGGTGCTGACGCTTGGCATGGCCAATAGCTCGATCAGCTCCTGTTGGAGGGCATCCCTTCGATCGGCGAGATCCTGTTGCCAATCATGCTTTACCATGTGTTCGTATTCCCCTGCTTGGTGATAGGTACGCGACAACCGTAATCTTGTGGGTCGCGATTCGTGGCAGTATCTCGCCTCGGCATCGGTTGCGCCATTCCGGCGCTGCCAGCGATGCACGATGTTTTCAGGCGTACGGCGATATGCCACACTGCCTGACATCAACCTGCCGTGCTGGACGACCGTTCGGTCGGAGTGATGTTGCCCAGTGATTACCTCAGGAGGAACCTTGTGGCGAAGCCCGTAACCGTCGTTGTGACATCGGACCGGTATGGCTCGGAGACATCCGGCATGGAGCTGGAGCGTGGACTCCTGAGCGGCTTCCCGGACCTCGACATCACCCTTCGAGGCGAACCGGCGGAGTCGGAGGACGACCTGATCCGGATCGGGCAGGACGCCGACGCGCTGCTGGTCAGCACCCGAGAGGCGGTCACCCGGCGCGTGATCGAGAACATTCCCAACGTGAAGGTCATCAGCCGCTATGGCGTCGGCCTCGACAACGTCGATCTTGACGCCGCCGCCGACGTCGGAATCGTCGTCACCCACTATCCCGGCTACTGCACCTCCGAAGTCGCGGATCATGCCATGGCGCTGCTGCTCGCCGTCAACCGACGCATCGTGGAAATGGATCGCGATCTTCATTCCGGGGCCTGGACGAGATTCGGCTCGGCGACGGGCGGTATCCTGCGCGGGCCAATACCGCCATTGCGCCAGTCGACGCTTGGCATCGTCGGATTCGGGAGAATCGGCCAGGCGGTCGCGGATCGCGCTCGGCCATTCGGCTTGACGCTGCTGGTGGCCGATCCCTATGCCAGCCCGGATGTCGTCGAAGCCAACGGTGGCGCCCTTGTCCCGCTCGACGATCTGCTCCCACATGCCGATCTGGTGACGCTGCACGCTCCGCTCACGCCGGAAACGCGCGGACTGATCAACGCCGAGCGGCTCGCCTCCATGAAGCCAGATGCGTCCATTATCAACACCGCACGCGGACCGATCATCGATCTGGACGCCTTGGCTGTTCACCTGGAGAAGAACCCAGGGGCAAGGGCGGCGCTGGACGTGGTCTATCCGGAACCCCTGGCCTCCGACCATCCCTTGTACCAGCTGCCCAACGTGATCCATACCCCGCACGCGGCCTATTATTCGGAGCAATCGGTGATCACCGTCCGCACCGAGACCTTCAACGAGGCAATGGCGGTGTTGCAGGGCACCCTGCCACGCACCGTCGCCAACCCTGGCGTCCTGGACAAGGTGTCGCTCACGGCCCGGACCGCGTAACTGCGTAGGGACCGGCAGACCTCGGACACAAGGTCCAAGGCAACAGGTGCCGGTCCGCCACTCGATATTCGAATCTTGGGCCGATTCAGGTTCGGTCCGTACGTGGGGAGATTCGTCACGTTCCATGCTCTGGCCCATTCTGCCTCCTCGGCCCATCGTCCGGTACCGCCAACGCAGGGCCACTCCGCCAGCCGGAGCTGACACCGTTGCTGACGAGATCGACGGCGTAGACGAGCACGCGATCCGACGGGCAAGGGCCGGCGACGTTGACGGATTCAACGATCTCGTAAGGCGTCACCAAACTGCAGTGTTCAACGTCGTGCTGCGCACCGTGCGCGATCCCGCCCTGGCGGAGGACATCGCCCAGGAGTCCTTCCTGCGAGCCTGGCAGGCGGTCGGCCAATTTCGTGGAGGAAGCGTTCGCGGCTGGCTCATGCGCATCGCGATTAACCGGAGCTACGACGCCCTGCGCACCCGCAAGCGCCGACCGTCAGATTCGCTCGATGCGCTGGATTATGAGCCTGTTTCGGCATGGAGCAGCCAGGCAGCACCCTCGGAGCAGCCTGAAACGTTCGCCATGCGCGGCGAGCTGAGCGTCGCCCTTGAGCAGGTGCTGGCCCGCCTTCCCGACGACCAGCGCACGGCACTATTGCTGGTCGACCTGCAGGGCTTCGCGTACAACGAGGCGGCGGGCATCATGGGCGTGGCCACCGGGACGATCAAGTCGCGAATCAGCCGGGCCCGGGCGACGCTGCGCGACGAGCTGCTCGCCAGTCCGGAGTCGGCGGAACTGTTCCGGCAGTCGCTTCGTCAGTTCGATGAGGGGTAGTTACCATGACCAGCCGCGCCTATCGAAGTGCCAGGATCCACGCAAGGCGATGTTGCCATGCAACACCTTGATCTCGAAACCATTTCCAGCTACATCGACGATGAGCTTTCCACCGAGGAAGTTGCGCAGGTCGAGGCGCATCTTGCGTCCTGTCAGCAGTGTCGGCAGGAGCAGCGAGAATTCCTGGCGGTATCCCGGATGGTTCGTAACGTGCCGGTCTATCAGCCACGCAGGTCGGCGCTGGTGAATGAGCGCTCGGCGACACGGCATGTTCGCGAGATCAGCAGATTCGTCCGTCCTCTGGCTGTTGCGGCGATCTTGCTACTCGCCGCCGTCACCGGCCTGGTGGTCATCGGTGAGATAGTCAGCCCGGAACCGGGCGGAACCGATGACGCGTCTTCTTCGTCTCAATCTGTAGCGGACATGCCTGGGGCGGCAGAGTCTAACGCGAATGAGCCGTCAACAACCTCTCGAGAGGATCAGGATACGCCAGGCTCCGGTCAACTCGCGGCCCCGACCTTACCTGGGGAGGAGTCCGGAGACGGTGATAACTCGTCGATCGCCCGGCAAATCCGCATCCCACTGTATGTAGCCATGGGAGCCGCCATCATCGGGGCCGCTGTCTGGTTTCACGTTCAACGCACCCGCCGAGAGTGACCGGCGATCGTCAATCGGATCGTTTGCACCGTTTGGAGGAACAATCATGAACCTGCGCTCAACAACCCGACGAATCGTCCAGGTTGTCGTATTGCTGTTCGCCGTGCTGATAGCGGCGCCCATCGCCGTGGCGGGCCAGACTACCCCGACCGTGCCAACCGAGGAGCTGCCCCGCACCATCACCGTCACTGGCGCCGGCATCGTCGAGATCGCGCCAGACACCGCCGACATCACCTTTGGCGTCTATTCCCAGAACGAGTCCCTCGAAGCGGCGCAGGACGACAACTCCACGCGGCTCGAATCGATCATGCAGGTCTTCACCGACGCCGGCATTCCGCCCGAAGACGTCGCCACCTCGAACTACTCGGTCAACGTGATCAACGAGTACGACCGCGACGGCAACCTGATCGGCGTGCTGGGCTATGAAGTCTGGTCGAGCCTGACCGTCACCATTCGCGACATCTCGATCGTCGGCACGGTGCTCGATGACGCAGTTGGCGCGGGCGCCAACGAGATCAGCTCGATCTCCTTCTACGTGGACAACACGGACGCCGCCGCCAGCCAGGCTCGCGTCGCCGCCATTGACGACGCCCGCGCCAAGGCGGATGAAATGGCCGAGGCCTCCGGCGTGCTCGTCGTCGGGGTCTACTCCATCGAAGAGACTTCCGCCCCGGAGCCATATGCGCTGGATTACGACATGGGCGCATCGGACATGGCGCTTGCCTCCGAAGAATCCGGTTCGCGGCAGGTGCCGATCGCGCCAGGCCAGACATCAGTCATGGTTGACGTGCGGATCGTGTTCGAGATCGACCAGCCACAGGGATAATCGGACAAAACCGAATGATGGACCTCGCGTAGCGCCGACCCTGTGTCGGCACGAGGTTCATCATTCGGCGCAGGCGGCGCCTGCGACCAACACAAATGTCGGGCGAGAATCCTGAAGGAATCCGCACCTGCATATCCCAACGCCTACTTCGACTTCGCAACCAGCTCCTCAAACGTCGCGATGTCCTCGCAGACAACATCCAGGCTTCCGACCCAAAACTCCTTCGAACGGATGTCGATCCCAAAGCGTCCCGCAAGGTCAGCCGCGTCCGCCATCCCGGTCGACGACAACAGGTCGTCGTAGCTCTCCCGGAACGCGTCCGGGTCCTGTTCATACTGCGCGTACAGCCCGAGGCCGAACAACATCCCGAACATGTACGGATAGTTGTAGAAGGCGTAGTCCATCGAGTAGTAGTGCCCCTTCACCGCCCACATGTACGGATGCAGCGTCGACTCCTCGATCGCGTCGCCGTAGGTCGCTTTCTGCGCCTCGAACATCAGCGAGTTGAACTCGTCGGCGGAGAGCTCACGGTCGCGCCGCCGCTCGAACACCGACTGCTCGAACAAGAAGCGGCTGGTGATGTCGATGATCGTACCGGCGGCATCCTGCAACGATCCTTCGAGGATTACCAGTTGCTCTTCCGCTCCAACCGTCTTGAGCGCCGCCTTGCGGAGAATCGTCTCGCAGAATGTGCTGGCAGTTTCCGCCAGTGTCATCGGCGTCGCGCCTGCCTGGATCATGGTGCGATCCTCTTCGGCCAGGTTGTGATAGGCGTGACCGAGCTCGTGCGCCAGCGTGCTGACCCATGAGAACGACGGCGAGTAGTTCGCCAGAATCCGAGACTCTCCTCGGCGGACGCCCATGCAGAACGCGCCACCGACCTTGCCTGAGCGAGGCTCGGCGTCGATCCAGTTCTCATTGAAT
>JACCVC010000054.1 GCA_013698305.1 Chloroflexia bacterium | reverse complement strand
TCCGGCTCATGGGCGAAGACGTCGGCAAAGTCCGTCACCTGCTGCAATTTCTCATAAGTCTTGCGATAGCAGCCAAAGTGAGCCTCGTTGAACCAGCCGTCACAGACCGACGGCGCGATGATAACCCCGCCCGGCCTGAACACGCCGTAGCAACGCGTGAGTTGGGCGGCGATCGCCTGGAGCATCAAGATCGGGTTCGTCCCCATCCCCGGTCCGTAATGAAAGCTGCGGGGCAGGCCGTAGACGAGGATGTCGTAGGGCTCCGCCGAGGGAAGGGTCACGTTCGTCCGCTGCTCTGCCAGCGGCCAGCTGGCGCGCTGCACCTCGTCCAGCGCCCCGGCGTACACGCCGAGCACCTGCGCCTGCGTCCCGAGCACCGCATCGACCGCGAAGAACGTCGCCCCGACCCGCTCCTCGATCGTCCGGCCTATGCTGTCGAACTGCCTGCGCATGTGGCTGGTGGTCGACGCGGGGAGGAAGTCGTGCCGGTGCATCGTCCCCGGCTGATGATGGGATTGGATGCACGGCCAGCTCGTCAGCCCGGTGACCAGCATCTTGTAGCCGCCGCTGTAGCCCCCGTAGGGATTTCCCTGTACATGCCCGATCAGGATCGCGAGGTCCGCCTCGGCGACGCGCCGGTTGACCTGGACGACGTTGCCCATCTCGTCCGTGCCCAGATCGACAATCCCCGCCGGATCTTCGGCATCGTGCATGAACAGCCGGTCAGGCCAGAAGGCGTCGACGATGTCCCTGCCCAGGTACTCATAGAGTTCGCTCCGCGGATTCTTGCGGTGCAGCCCGATCGCGCAGACCAGCGAGATGTTCTCCCGCTCGACTCCCGCGCGGGTCAACTCTTCCACGATCAGCGGGATCGAGACCTGGCGATGGCTGGTCGCGTGCGTCCCGCCCTTCACCTTATCCGGGAAGGCGATCACGACCCGTTTCCCCGGTCCCGCCAACTCCTTCAGCGGCGGCATCCCGAGCGGCCTGGCCAGCGCCTGGCGGGTGGACTCCCACGGGTCCACCTCCGGCGGGTCCTGATACATCACGCCGGGCACCACCACCGTCGCACTGTCGGGAAGCTCGACCTCCATCTTGCCGTCGCCGTAGTCCAGGCTTACCTGCTGCATGATCGCTCCCATTTCTACGACGTCGTCCCACCTCGGACCCGAAACAAACATCCGCATCATACGCGATAGACGCCTCCGTACGGGCCGTGCCTTGTGCTGGCCCCGCCCTGGGTAGCCAGTCGATCACCTGGCTGGTAAGGTGATTCAGCGAGACACGAATCACGGCACGGCACGGCACGGGCAATCACCCTTGACCGCATCAATCCTGAACAGCAAAGAGGAGGCAACAGTGGAAAAGACGTTGACCGGAACGACGGCATTGGTGACCGGAGCCGGGAGCGGCCTCGGTCAGGCGACCGCCCTGCGTCTGGCGGCGGACGGCTCTCGCGTCGCCGTGACCGAGCTTCCCCATCTCCAGGAACGCGCCGAAGCGACCGCGACCATGATCCGCGAACAACACGGCGTGGACGCGCTCGCCCTCTCGCTCGACGTGACCGACCTGGCCAACATCACCAGTTGCGTCGCCGAAGTGGCGGCGTTCGGCGACGGAAGGCTCGACCTGCTCGTCAACAACGCGGGCATGAACGTGCTCCAGCCCGCGTTTGACGTCACGGAGGAGGCGTGGGATCGCGTGATCGCCGTCAACCTCAAGGGCGTCTTCTTCGTGGCGCAGGCGGCAGGCCGGGTGATGCGCGACCAGACCCCGAACGGCGGCTGTATCGTCAACATCGGCAGCCAGTTCAGCTTCGTGGGTTACCCTGGCCGAACCGCCTACGCCGCCAGCAAGAGCGGAGTGATCGGCATCACCCGGATGCTCTGCGTCGAGTGGGCGGAGCACAACATCCGCGTCAACGCGATCTGCCCGACCTTCGTCGACACTCCACTCACCCGTCCGTTTTTCGAGGATCAGGACTTTAAGCAAGACGCGCTGCGCCGGATTCCCCTCGGGCGACTGGCCACGCCGGACGAGGTCGCGGCGGGCATCGCCTACCTGGCCAGCCCCGGCGCCGCGATGGTCACCGGGCACTCGTTGATGATGGACGGCGGCTGGACCGCCATCTGACCGAGTCTGCTTGGCGGCGCGGTTCTTGCGGGCTTTCTGACCTACCCGAAGCGGGATGCGGCTCGCACTCCATCCCGATCAGAAGGAGGTTCTGTCATGTTAGATCTTGCCGGTTTCTCAGCGTCACGTCGCTCCATTTTAGCCACAGCGCTCGTGGCTGGTGCGTCCGCCAGGGTGGTGTCCGCACAACAGGCGACGCCCGCTTCACCCGCTGCCTCTCCGGTTGCGGGACAGGGGGAGCCATTCGGCGAAGTCGATGGACAGGCGGTCGAACGTTATGTCCTCGCCAACGCCAACGGGATGGAGGTCGCCGTCCTCACCTATGGCGGCATCATCCAGTCGATCACCGTTCCGGATCGCGATGGCGCCATGGGGAACGTCGCGCTTGGCTTCGACAACCTCG
>JACCVC010000024.1 GCA_013698305.1 Chloroflexia bacterium | reverse complement strand
CATGCGGGTCGGCAGTGGCACATGCTGGTGTACGGCATCTGGCCAGACGACAAGCGACCCGAGGCGGCAGCGTTTCTCGGCCTGATGGCGGATCAGGAGAGGAATCTCAGGGGGATTGCGGACGATGCCCGCCGCCGGATCGAGGCGAGCGGCAGGCCGTTGCCGTCGCTGGCCGGAATCGTTGGCACAGGCAAGATGTGGGCGTACCCGGAAGTGCTGACTGCGATGGTCAAGGACGGGCACGTTCCCAGCTTCAAGGAGGCTGCGGAGCTGGTCACCGAGTTGGGAGGGCGCTTCAACAGCGACCTGCCCATCGAGGAGGTGGTCCACGCCGGGCACCAGGCAAGCGGTATCTGCGTGATGGCGCATCCGGGACGATCTGACCTTGGTCCGGCGATGACGGCGCAGACGCTGGTGGCGCTGTTGAAGGACGCGCCGGTCGACGGGCTGGAGTGCCACTACCGCACCTACACCGACAAAGACACTGCCAGGTTCCGGACGCTTGCAGGTGAGCATGATCTGGTGATGGGGACCGGGTCGGACTCTCATGGCCCGAAGTATCCGGTCGATCCGAGGAGCTACCGGGCGATCTGGGCGAAGGGTCTACTGGGGCGGCTCGGGATCGAGGTGGAGGACCAGCTCGACGGTCCGGTCTGGGCGCCGGGGATGGATCCGCTGGCGCCGAAACTGAAGCGGAAGGGCGCCAAACGGAAGGATCGGCAGCGCCGGAGTTGGTGGCGGCGGAGGTGACGAGCGTTGCCTTGGGAATCGACCTTCATGTAGCGACATACGTTGTGTCCGGTGTTCACCGCAGTGGTGGCGACTTGACGTGAAGAACATCGGACACAAGATCCGACGCTACCTAACGGCGTCGTGACCATGGAGCATTTTGTGGCGAGCCGGGCGGACCTCGTGCCGACACAGGGTCGGCGCTACGCGAGGTCCGATTTTTAACGTCCCGACGCGAGGCCCTCGACGCGGGAGTCGGAGCCGCCGATGAGGAGGCCAGTTTCCGGGTTACGGGCGATGATCTGGGCCGCGCCCCCACTCTGCCAGCCACCCATCACGCGGACATCGTGACCACGCGCCTTCAGGTCGGCGATGACGCCGTCATCGAAGCGGGACTCCATCCGCAGCTCGAACGGATTGTCGATCGTGATCGGGTCGGTGCCGGGCCAGCTGGTCCAGCGGGGCATGTCGATCGCCTGCTGAACATCCATGCCGCCGTCAACCAGCGCCGAGATCATCTGCAGGTTCCACTGCGGCTGACCATCGCCGCCCGGCGTTCCACCGGCCAGCACGACTCGCCCTTCGCCGTCCTCGATCAGGAAGCAGTTGAGCGTGTGCATGGTCTTCTTGCCGGGCTGGTAGTAGTTGACGTGTCCGGGTTCCAGCGAGAAGCCCCGACCGACGCGATTGTTCATCACGA
Organism: Chloroflexia bacterium; assembly: GCA_013698305.1. Classification (GTDB taxonomy): domain Bacteria; phylum Chloroflexota; class Chloroflexia; order Thermomicrobiales; family UBA6265; genus JACCVC01. Next base: position 8,943 of record JACCVC010000024.1, on the reverse strand, counting down.
CGCCCGTGTCTCCGGCGATGACGCCGCTGCCGAATGCGCTGCTGACCGACTGGATCAGCGACACCATCATCCCGCTGGCGTCGGCGGTGCTGATGTAGGTGGTGTCGCCGTCGGACAGCGGCGCGGCGTCGACAGAGGTGGACGCTGCCTTCGGGTCAATCGACGAGTACCGTTGAGCCGCGAATTCCTTGGACAGCAGCATGTCCAGCGGCGAATCGTGAAAGGCCTGGTCCGCCGCGTGACCGATCCGGTCGGCGTAGGCAAGCTTCTTCGCCTCGACCATCAGGTGAACGACGTCCGGTTCGAGCGGGTCGGTGATCGACGCGTTTTCGACGATGTTCAGCGCTTCGAGCAGGATCAGCCCCTGAGTGGGGATGCACGTCTGGTGGACCGTGACGCCGCGATAGGTGGTAGACAACGGCGGCGCGGCCTCGGTCGTGTGGTCGGCGAAGTCGCTGGTTGCCAGGAGACCGCCGCGTGATTCGAGATAAGTGACGATCTGCTCGGCGAGCTTGCCGTCGTAAAAGGATCGCGTGCCGTCCTGCCCGATGCGGTCGAGTGTATCGGCGAGGTCGGCTTGCTTGAGGAGGTCGCCGGTCTGCAATGGTTGACCGTCTCGGAGGAATACCGCGCTGGCGGCGGGATCCTCGGCAAGCAGCTCGGCGGCGCCAGCAATCGAACCAGCCCCGTGCGGTAGCAGCGTGTATCCGTTGCGGGCGAGGTCGATGGCGGGTTCCGCCACCCGCGCGAACGACATCGTGCCGAACTGGGTCAACAGCGTGTCGTAGGCGTCAATCATGCCGGGCACGCCGATCGAGAGTGGCCCCTGATAGGGCATGTGCCGTCGCTCGCGGTCGCCGCCATTGAGCATGTCCTCGTCGGTTGAGTTGCGGGGGGAGACACCGCTGCCCATAATGGCGACGGTGCGATTGCCCTTTGGATCGTGGATGACGGCGAAGAGGTCGCCGCCCAGTCCGCACATCTCCGGCATCACCACCGCTGCCGCCAATCCGCAGGCGACTGCGACATCGACCGCGTTGCCGCCCTGGCGCTGAATCGCTTCGCCTGCCTGGACCGTGAGCGGATGCGCGGCGGCGATCATGCTCGCGTGGCCGTAGGTCGGCGCGACTCGTCGCTGCGACCATGCGGGAGAATAATCACTGCCGGGATTTAGGAATTGAGGCATTTTTCTCTCTTTCAGCTACGTTTCTCTCGACGAGTGGCACAGAATGATCATCTGCGGCGTGCGATCATAATGCCAGTGAAAGTGGATGTTGGCGAGGGCTGCACCACGAACCGGCAACGGCCGATCCCCGAAGCATGAACGCAGGTAACACCGAATGGCATCAGATTCCGGATTCGTGATTGAGACAGAGGCGCTGTGCAAGGCGTATGGCGACATCCGCGCACTGGATGCGATTTCGCTCCAGGTTCCGGAAGGGTCGATCTTCGGATTCCTCGGTCCCAACGGCGCGGGCAAGACGACGACAATCCGTATCCTGATGGGTTTCACGCGGGCAACGTCTGGTCGGGCGACGGTCTTCGGCGATGACAGCTGGCAGAAAGGGGTCGCGGTGCGGTCCCGCGTCGGCTATCTGGTAACCGCCGACGCGCTGTACCCGGATCTCAGCGGCGATGACCAGCTTGCGTTTGCGGCAAACATCTCGGGCCGCGAGCCAGTATGGCGGGACCGGCTGCTGGACGCGCTCGAGCTCGACCGCAAGGTTCTGGATCGACGGCTAGGAACCTACTCCAAGGGAATGCGGCAGAAGCTGGCGCTGGTGGTATCCGCTCAGCATGCGCCGGACCTGCTGATGTTCGACGAGCCCACCGACGGCCTCGATCCGTTGATCCAGCGCAACTTCGCCGGGCTGCTTCGCGACTTTCGCGCCGAAGGGACGACCGTGTTCATGTCGTCGCATGATCTTGGCGAGGTGGAGCGTCTGTGCGATCAGGTTGCGGTGGTAAGGGCCGGTCGGGTGATCGCCAGCGGGTCGATGGAGTCGCTCAAGCGTCAGTATTCGCAGCGGGTCGAGGTGACGTTTGCGGATGCAGTTCCGGGTGGCATCGACGACATTGTCGGGGCGAGTCTGGTCGAGCGTAACGGGACGATGGTGACGCTGCATGTGGACCACGACTTCAATTCGCTGCTGCGGTACCTGGCGAGCCACGACATCGCCCGCATGGAAATCCGGCCGCCCGAGCTGCAGGAAGTGTTCATGAGTTACTACGAGTCCGAGGAACAGGCAGCCGAACCCACTGCATCAACCTCGCGATGATGACTGCAATGGTTCGCCGCCTGCTCCAGCGTGGCCTGGCCGGGACGCTGATGCTCCTGCTGGGCGTGATGATCTTCCAGTTCGTCAACCCCTTCATCGCCGATTCGATCGGCGGAGAGGAAGGGTTGAGCCGTCTGATCGAGCTGCTGCCGCCCGGATTGCAGACGCTGGCGCAGATCTCCCCGGACTTCATTGCCCTCACCGGTCTGGCCGGTTACCTGTCGCTCGGGTACGACCACCCGGTCTATCTCGTGCTGGTGATGTCGGCGATCATCGGCTTCACCAGCCGCTCGATTGCGGGTGAGGTCGACCGGGGCACGCTGGCGCTGACGTTGTCGCGCCCGATCCCGCGGACGAACATCTACGTCGCGCGGGTGGCTGGACTCCTGGTGCTGATCGGCGTGTTCGCGAGCGTCGGACCATTGGCGACCCGGCTAGGTTTGGCAATCGCGCAGCCGACGGGCGATGTCGGCACCGACCAATTGCTGGCGCTGACGTTGCTCTGTGGATTGCTGACGTGGGCGGTTGGGGGCTTGTCGCTGATGGTCTCGGCGGCGTCGGATACCACCGGGCGGGTAGTGGGGTGGGCGACGGGCTTCCTGGTGATCTCGTTCTTCGTCGACTACTTCGCCGAACTGTGGGCAACGCTGGAGCCGGTGAAGCCCCTCAGCATCTTTTGGTACTTCGACACCACCGGCACGGTGGTCGACGGTTCGGTGCCGTTGACGTCGGCGCTGGTGCTCGGGGGGAGCGGTCTGGTCGGGGTTGTCGCCGGCTGGTGGAGATTCACGAGGCGAGATTTCGAGATCTGATGCCGAATCCAGGTGTCCACATGGCATTTCGAACGCAACGCCGCGTACGAGAGACCCTTGTGGTCTGTTAAGTTCTGGAATGCAATTGAGGGTCGGCACAAGGCCGGCCCGTACGTGTTTCGCAACCTGTTCACGCGCATCCAGTTTGAACCGAGATTCTGATCGCGCCATGCCGGTTACCCGTTGAGCCAGGGGAGCCAGCTTTCGACCGTGTCGCGGGCTGAATCCGACAGCCAGGCGTCATACAGGTACAGCGACAGGACTGTCGCGATCAGGAGCATGGCGAGGATCCCCAGGAAGAATCCCCGAATGGATTGTGGTGCGGCTGCGCGGGGAGATTCATCCGCGAACTCGGGATGGGACCCGATCACGGTCGCGTTCGGATCGCTCGATAGACCAGTGGATCGCTCGTAGTTGTCTGGCGCGACGTAGCGGTCCGAGTCGGGTGGCGCCCAGGGCGATGGTTCAGGGTAGTCGACGTTCCGGTCGTTGGACGGGATCGGCGTGAACGTGGTGGTCGCCTGGTCGTCGCGCGTATCCGGGGTTGTCGTGCCTGGCATCGCTGCGCCGCAGTTGCCGCAGAATGCGCTGTCGGGCCGGACCGGCTCGTGGCATTGCGGGCAGCGGACCTGGTCGGATTGAGACTGTGTGGACATGACGTCTCCCTGGGCTGCCTGCGATCGATCAGGAACCGTCGGACAGAAAGTCAGCGTCGACGGCGAAGGCATCCGACACGCCCAGCCGATCCATCACCACCGAGCTGATCGCGTCGGTCATCGAAAGGCGGCTGCCGGGTCTTGCGGTGGATAGCCGGTTGGTGGCGCGACGCTCATCCTGCTCGTCGGCATGATACACGGGCAGGCGGTGATCCTGGAGCCACTTCCGGGCGATGTCCGGGCCGAAGGAGAGGTCCAGCAGCTGGAGCGTCTCGGCGATGACGTAGTTGGTGGTGAACAGGCAGTAGCCCTCGTCGACCAGCTCGTGATAGGCGGCAAGCGCCTGTTGATGGGTGGGGTCGCGACGGTCGACCAGGGCGACGATGGCGGAGGAGTCCACAAACGCGATGGCGGGTTGGGGCGCATTTGGCAGGCTGTCGGACATGAGTGGCTATCCAATCGGTGGTAGTCAGGACGAGCCTCGGGACGCCGCTCTCAGGAACTCCCGTTTGCCGCGGGAGATGTCGGTCCCCTGGCCCTGGGCGATGCCGATCACGGAGTCCAGCGGACGGATCGTGCGAGCCGCGCCAACGCGTGCCAGGAAGCTGGATTTCTCCTGCGCGGAGCGGGTGAACTGCTGAAGGTCCTGCAGGTTGATGAACCACTGGCCGCCCATCCGCTGCCCGGTGAGGCGCCCCTCGCGAAGGTACCGGCGCACCTGCTCGGTCGATCGTTCGAGCGCGATCGCCGCCTGCCCAACCGTGAGCAGCGTTCGATTCTCGTCCATAGCGCTTCCCTCCAACCGCGTTCAAGCTGACGATGAAATAGAGCCGGAACGCACGCGCCCACCGATGGGAGACGCGGCGCCGACGCAGGTAAGACGATGTTGTCGTCAACAACATGGTAGTGACAATACGTCCATGACGCAAGTGGTTGGCGACCGCTGGGTATGATTGTCGGATGGTGTTGTCGAGGCGAGTCAGGAGGTCATGATGTCTTCAGGGCAGAATCAGGCGATAGCGATTGCGGATGGTATCCATGTCATCGACCTTGAGTTTCTCGGTCGCGCAGGATCGGTCGCGGCGTATCTGGTTGAAGGACCGGGCGGACTGGCGCTGATCGAGACCGGGCCGAGCACGGTGCGCGAGAAGCTGGAGGCGGGTATCCGGGATGCCGGGTACGGCATGGAGGATGTTTCCCATGTCATCGTGACGCACATCCATCTGGACCACGCCGGTGGCGTTGGCGGGCTGGCGCGGGCGTATCCGCATGTGAAGGTGTACGTCCATCCTGTAGGCGCGCCGCATCTGGTCGACAACGCGAAGCTGGTCAACAGCGCCACCCGCATCTACGGCGATGATATGGCGCGGTTGTGGGGCGATATCGAGGATGTGCCCGAAGACCAGGTGGTCGTGGTGGAGGACCGGGTCGCGATCAACGTGGGCGGACGGAAGCTCGTCCCCTGCTTCACGCCGGGCCACGCGTCGCATCACCTTGCTCTGCTCGACGAGCAGACCGGGTTCCTGATCACCGGTGATATCGCCGGGGTGCGGATGCAGGGGACGGGTGTGCCAGTTCCGCCGATGCCTCCTCCCGACATCGACCTTCATGCATGGCGATCCAGCATCGACCTGATGCTCGGCATCGTCCCCGAGCGATTGCTGTTGTCGCACTTTGGCGCGTTCACAGATGTCGAAACCCACCTGGCAACCCTTCGCGAGAACATCGACCGGATCATGGAGACCGGCCGCTCGGTGTTGATTCCGGATGGCAGCGACGACGAGTTGACCGTTGAGCTGGAGGCGTGGGTTCGCGGCATGCTCGGCGACGATGCCGATCGGGTGTGGCCGGCGTTAAACGCCGCCAATCCGCTGTTCATGTCTTCGCTCGGGATTCACCGCGTCCTGCGCAAGGCTGGCGAATTGGATTCGTAGGGAATGGTTATCAAACGTCGGGCACTGTCGGCCCGAAGCTACATGGTGAGGGGCTACGTAATCGGCGTGTATGGCAGGCGGTTTCGTGTCAGGCGATCTCCTCGATTGGCGCGATGGCCTCTGCGTGAACCTCGATGCCGATCGGTTCGACGCGCATGAGCAGCACCGGGTTGTCGTCCGCCGCGACCCTCGAGGGCTGGGTCTTGCCGCAGCCCAGGCACTCGTGCAGGATCATCTGCTCGCCGTTGCGGCGCACGATGAGCCCTCTCGGCGCCATCAGCGATTCGCAGTCGCTGCAACGGTCACCCGGTTGCCTGAGGTCCACATGAAGAGAGAAGAGGCAATTGGGACAATGATTGCGGTGCCTCCCTCCCGAGATGGGAGCGCCGATGAACTGGCGGCATTTACGGCATCGGAACGCCTGGTCCCGCTCGGTACGAGGCGAGCGGCGAGTTTTCTCGCGCTTGCGCATGGCTCCCGCGTTAGACCGTTGCCGTCGTTGGTTCCGGTCGCATGTGGCGTAGTCCTCGCCGGTGAAGTTGAGTTCTTCTGTGTTTCGTGTGATGTTGTGCGAGCCCAATGAGACATCCTCCGCGGCCGCGAGCGCGGCTGCTGTTCGGGAAGAAGGAGTCGTGGTTGGTGTGCCGCGTCACGACGATGGACGCGGCGAATCGCACAGTGGTCATGGGCATGAAGCACCTCTCAAGGAGTTGCGCCGTTTGCAACCGGGCACAATGATCTGAAGTCAGCGAAGGGACAGTCAGCAGATTGCCGTGCCGAACGTGACTGGATCAGGTCAGTTGAGATGTTAGCGCTTCCGGATTGGCAACAGGATAGGCGTCGAGTCCGGTCGACGTTACCTGACTGCAGTGGGGTCGAGGAGAATGGAAGCACGCGAAGACACCTGAGCCAGACCAGCCAGTTCGGCGCGGTCAAGGGCAGTGATCAGGTTGCGAGAGATAGCCATGCGTTGCTCCAGCTTGCGTGTCCCACGCGGGACGCAATAGTGGTCGATCCCGAACGGATCCGACGATTGGGATGGTACCCTGCGATATTGCATCGGCGCAACTGGAGGCGAGACTGAATGATCGACGTAATGCTGCTTGGCACTGGGGCGATGACGCCGCTGCCGGGACGATGGCTGTCGAGCGCGCTGGTGCGGTCGGAAGGAAGCCTGGTCTTGCTGGATTGCGGAGAAGGAACGCAGGTCGCGATGCGGGAGCGGGGCTGGGGGTTTCGTCGGCTGGATGCGCTCTGCCTGAGCCACCTGCATGCCGATCACGTCGCGGGCGTGCCGGGACTGTTGCACACGGTCGCCAACGCCGGCAGGACGTCGCCGCTGCACATCTACGGTCCCGCCGGCACGGTCGACGTGATCGAGGGCTTGCGGACGATTGCGCGGGACTTGCCATATGAGGTGAGGGTGCGCGAACTGGCATCGGGCGACGAGATCGACGGTCCGGGAGAGTTGCGGATTCGCGTGGCGGCAGGCGAGCATCGCGTGCCGGTGCTTGGCTACCGGTTCGGGCGCTCGCGCGCGCCGAAGTTCGATGCGGATCGGGCGAGGGAGATGGGCGTCCCGGTTAAGGCATGGTCGGTGCTGCAACGAGGCGAAGATGTCGAGGTCGCGGGACGCGTGTTCGAGCCGTCGATGGTAATCGGCGAGCAACGCTCCGGCGTCGCGCTCGGATTCGCTACCGATACCCGCCCAACCGACACGCTGCGGGAGCTGATCTCGGGCGTTGACCTGCTGATCGCGGAAGGAACGTATGGCGTCGATGACGACGGCGACAAGGCGATCACCCATCGGCACATGACGTTCCGGGAGTCCGCCCAGCTCGCCGCCAAAGCCGGGGTTGGGCATCTCTGGCTGACGCATTTCAGCGCGTCGATGCTTAATCCGGTGGACTGGCGGGGCAACGCCACGGACGTGTTTCCGCATGTCACCATTGGGCGAGCGGGGTTGGAGGGACGGCTCAACTTCGACACCGGCTACGAAGAGATACAAATGAAGGAGGAATGTCGTGGACTCTCGCACTGACTGGTTCGTGCATGACCGTTTCGGGATGTTCATACACTTCGGCATCTACTCGGCGGCGGGACGTCACGAGTGGCTGAAGAAGCGCGAAGCGATGACGACCGAGCAATATCAGCGATATTTCGACCACTTCGATCCTGATCTCTACGATCCGGCGCAGTGGGCGCGGGACGCTCGCCACGCGGGCATGAAGTACGCCGTGATCACCACCAAGCATCACGATGGGTTCGCGCTGTTCGACAGCCAGCTGACCGGCTACAAGGCAACCAACACGCTATGCGGTCGCGACCTGATCGCCGAGTTCGTTGAGGCGTTCCGGACGGAAGGGCTCAAGGTCGGCTTCTACCACTCGGTGATCGACTGGCATCACGAGCACTACACTCGCGATCCGATCCACCCGCGGTCGGAGGACGACGCGTTCTGGGAGGGTCAGCAGCGCGATATCTCCCGGTATCGTAACTACTTGCACGAACAGGTTCGGGAGTTGCTGACCAACTACGGCAGGATCGACGTGATGTGGTTCGACTTCACGCCGCCTGGCAAGAGCCGAGAGGACTGGGAATCAGAAGATCTGGTGAGGACGGTCCGGGAGCTGCAGCCGGAGATCATCATCAACGACCGGATCGACCTGCCGGAGAGCGCCGACTTCGTGACGCCCGAGCAGTATCAGCCAAGCGAATGGCCCACGCGCAATGGCGAGAAGGTCATATGGGAAGCCTGCCAGACCCTGAACGGGTCATGGGGCTATGACCGCGACAATCTCGATTGGAAGAGCTCGGAGTTGCTGGTCCGAATTGTGGTGGACACTGTCTCCAAGGGCGGCAACCTGTTGTTGAATGTCGGTCCCACCGGGCGCGGCGAGTTCGAGCCGAAGGCGAGGGAGACGCTGGCCGAGATCGGCGAGTGGATGCGACTGCACGGTCGCGCGATCCACGGCGCGACGGAATCGGAGTTCGCGGCGCCGGTCGATTGCCGGTACACGCATCGAGGCGACCGGCTTTACCTGCACATCTTCACCTGGCCGATGCGGCACATCCACCTGGAGGGGATGGCTGGCAAGATCGGCTACGCCCAGCTACTGCATGACGGATCGGAGGTGAAGGTGATCGACTCAGACCCCCATGCCCAGGCGCAGAACACGTCGCTGCCTGGCGCGGAAGGCGTGGCGACTTTGGAACTGCCGATCCAGCGCCCCGATGTGCTGGTGCCGGTGGTGGAGTTGTT
>JACCVC010000012.1 GCA_013698305.1 Chloroflexia bacterium | reverse complement strand
GCGGCGGCGCAACTCGTCGCGGGCGGTGACTGGATCGGGGCGTTGCCGAACGGACTCGCCACCGACGTGGGAGAGTATGGCCGGTCGCTGTCGATGGGGCAGCGGCAGCTGGTGGCGCTGGCGCGGGTGCTGATCCAGGACCCATCCATCGTGATCCTCGACGAGGCGACGGCGTCGGTCGATCCGCTGACCGAGGCGCAGATCCAGGAGGGGCTCGACATCGTGCTGGCGGACCGGACCTCGATCGTGATCGCCCACCGGCTCTCGACCATCGAGCACGCCGACCGGATCATCGTGCTCGACCACGGCGACATCGTCGAGGAGGGGACGCACGCGAGCCTGCTGGCGCTCGGCGGTCGCTACTGCGATGTCTACAACACCTACTTCCGGCACCAGTCGCCGAACTATGTGCCTGGGGAGGGGTTTGTTGGGGCGGGCAGCTCGACGTAGGGTTTTTTCGAATGTAACGCGTTGGTGTATCTCACCGTCGCCGTCTTCTGCCAAAGTGACATCATGTCGCGAACCGAACGGGAATCAATGAGCCCATTGCCCACCGCCGCGCCCATGATGCATCATGCCTGTGAACTCCATCGAGTTCAGATCTCATTCGCAACTTCCAGCCAGGGAGCGCCGCACATGCCACTCACCGGAGAATACGCGCCGAGCACCTCAGACTGGGCCCGTGAACAGGCAGAAAAGTTCGAGCAATCAGGAGGCAGCGAAGCCAACGCCATGCGCGGGATGCCGATCATCCTGCTGACCTCCGTCGGGGCGAAGAGCGGCAAGCTGCGCAAGACCCCGCTGATGCGGGTGGAGCATGATGGCGAGTATGCGGTGGTCGCGTCGCTTGGCGGTGCCCCTGACCATCCCGTGTGGTACCACAACCTCAAGAAGAATCCCCACGTCGAGCTGCAGGACGGGCCTGTCAAGCTGGACTACCACGCCCGGGAAGTCACCGGTGACGAGAAAGCCGTGTGGTGGGAGCGCTCGGTCGCTGCGTATCCCGACTACGCGGACTATCAGGAGAAGACGACACGCGAGATTCCGGTGTTCGTCCTGACCCCGGTGGATGGTGAATAGGGAAATCCACGATGCCATACCGGCACCTGGATCAGCGCAAGCAGCTATTCTCACCGCCCAGACCCATAAATTCGTAGAAATCAATGTCTGCGTCCAGTGCACCGCTTTGCTACACTGAACCCCTGACCAAGTGGACGATCTGTCCATCACCACGAGGATTCCATGGCGTCTGCCTGCCGTAATAACTTCCATCACTAGAAACACGGCTTCGGTCTATGCTACCGTTCGGGTGAATCCGCACGGATAGTCCGTCCTGATCGTCAACGTGGCCAGTGTTCCCGCAATGGGCCTGGAACATGTTCGACGTGTGCCAATCCCCGGCATGCGACAGGACAAGGCCGAATTCCCATCCATTCTGAATGTGAGGAATTCATGCAGCACGCCAGGCAGGCTATCCCTGCGTCCGCGACACCGGTGTCGCGACCCCTGGAACCCGTCATCATCGCAACCGACCTGACCAAAACCTACACCTTTCACCAGCAGGGCTCCGGACTGCTCGCGGCGCTCCGGAGCGTCGTCCGCCGCACGACTGAAATCCGCCTCGCCGTCGACGCGATCAGCTTCGAGATCGGCGCCGGCGAGATCGTCGGGCTGCTCGGACCCAACGGCGCCGGCAAGACGACGACGCTCAAGATGCTCTCCGGACTGCTCTACCCGACATCCGGCCAGCTCGACATCCTCGGCTACGCGCCGTCCGAGAGGAATGTCGAATACCTCCGGCGTATCGCCCTGGTGATGGGGCAGAAGACGATGCTGTGGTGGGATGTCCCCGCGATGGACTCCCTTCTCCTGCACAAGGACATGTACGGCCTCTCCGACCACGACTTCCGGACCAGCGTCGCCGAGCTCTCCGCCCTGCTAGAGGTCGAGCGGCTGCTCAACGTCCAGGTGCGCAAGCTCTCGCTCGGCGAGCGGATGAAGCTGGAGCTGATGGCGGCGCTGATCCACCGCCCGGAGATCGTCTTTCTGGACGAGCCGACGATCGGGCTGGATGTGGTCGCCAAGGCGCGGGTTCGCGCCTTCCTGGAGGAGATCAACCGGGTCCGGGGCACGACCATCCTGATCACCAGCCACGACATGGACGACATCGAGGCGCTGTGCTCACGCGTGATGATCATCAACCACGGTCGGATCGAGTACGACGGCGGGTTGTCCGACCTGGTGCGAGACATCCAGCCGCGCAAGCTGATCCGGGTGACGTACGCGAATCCGGTCGCCGACCTCGGCGCGCTGGATGGGTTGGGGGTGAGGGCAGAAGATCGCACCTCCGAGGAAGAGGGACGCATCCACAGCCTGGAGGTCTCGCGGGAACACCTGAGCGACGTGCTGGAGTTGCTGCCTCGCCTCGGGACGCTGCTCGATCTCGGGGTGGCCGATGCCGATGTCGAGGAGATCATCCGCGACCTCTTCACGCGGGAAAGGGCGGCAGCGCCATGACCACCGCCCAATCTCTCCGCATCATTCGGCGGCTGGCGATCATCGACCTGTCCACCGCCTTGATCTACCGGGTCGAGTTCGTGATGTTCATGATCAGCACGGTGGTCGGTCCCACTATCGCGCTGCTGATCTGGCGGGCGGCGCTCGACAACGGCGCGGCGCTGCCGGTGGATGGCGAGTACCTGACCACCTACTTCGTCTTGCTCGGCATCGTCAGCATGCTGACGTCGTCGTGGGTTTCCGGCTTCCTGGCGGAGTCGATCCGGCTCGGGCAGCTTTCGATCTGGGTCGTGCGGCCCGGCTCGACCCACTTCAACGGCATCGCCAACAACCTCAGCGAAAAGCTGGTCAAGATCATCGCCCTGTCGCCGATGGTTGCGGTGATCTGGTGGTTCTTCCGAGACGCGGTGGT
>JACCVC010000335.1 GCA_013698305.1 Chloroflexia bacterium | reverse complement strand
ATGTAATGGTCTTCCGGGAAAAAGAATCCCTTGCGCACCACGAAGTAGTTCTGCTCGACCATGTCGACATCGCCGACCTTCTCGTTGTCGGAGCCGAGGACAGTCATGCCCTGCTGCGGTACCCATTGCTCATTGGTTGTGCGATCCATGTAGATGGTCCCTTCCTGGTGCGTTGAAACGCGCTGTGTTCGAGCTGGTAAACAATCGTTGTGGCTCGAAGTTCAGGTGCTCTTCCACAACCTGACGTCAACGTAGACGCATACCGCGTGCCACGCATCTCAGCGGACGCATTTTGTGATGTAGCGTCACGTCGCGGCATGCATCAGGCGCAATGCACCATGAGCAATGTGGACTGTCTGCTACCATCCCTTCCTGTAAACAGGCTTGCCATCAGACGTGTACCAAGAGGTGTCTCTTCAATGAACCATCAGGATAGGAACGTGAATCGGATCAGGTCCGGTCTGGCGATTCGGATGCTGGCCCTTGTCGTGCTGCTCGGCCTTGGGTCGTCCGCGGCGCTTGCCAGCCAGGCGACCCCTCCCGAGAGCGAGGTGGCAACCCCCGCGCCGGTATCCGGGCCGCCGCGCTATCCGGATCTTGAGGCGCTCCCGCCGGACGACCTCTACTTGTCCACCGAGGTCCTCGCCGAAGGTGAAGAGCGCCTCCTGCTTCGCTTTTCCACCTCCGCCGCCAACATCGGTGAAGGGCCGCTGGAGCTTGCCGGCAGCAACGAGCCCGGCAGCGGCGAAGACGTGGCCCAGGTGGTCTACGACGCGGCGACGGATGGAACGGCGGTGGAGAGGGTCCATCTGGCCACGGACCTCATCTTCCATCCCGAGCACCATCACTTTCACCTCGACAACTTCGCCACCTATGAGCTGCTGCGAGAGGATGCAAATGGAGATCTGGTCGCAACCGGTGAGGGGGGCAAGCAGAGCTCGTGCCTGCTGGACACCCTGCCGATGACGGAGGATGCGCCGGCAAATGCCCCGCCGGAAAGGTATTACGCTGAATGCGAGCTCGAGCGGCAGGGCATCTCCGTCGGGTGGAAGGACGTCTACGCGGCGTCACTGCCCGACCAGTGGGTCGACCTCGGCGATGAGCCGCTCGCCGATGGAAGCTATGTCCTTCGCTACGCGGTCGATCCGCTGCAACTGATCGCCGAGGACGGTCGGACCGGCAACAACGTCAGCGAAACCCGGTTTGACGTGGCCGATGGCGAGATCGTGGGCCGCCCCGAGCCTCCCCGTTGCATGATCGAGGGCGACGCCAGCGGACCGGTGGGGTCGACCGTCGCGGTGAGTTGCTCGCACTTCCCGGACGAGGCGCCGATCGAGGTCCACTGGGACGCGTGGGATCCGTGGGATTCCGACGCCGAACCCATCGCCACCTTCTCCTCACAGGGCGTCACGGCAAGCACCGGCACGTTTCAGGCGCCCGATGTCCCTCCTGGCAGCTACGCCGTCGCCCTGGTGGCGCCCGACTACGTCGCCCAGACCTACGTCTCCGCCACCGTGATCTATGGTGTCCAGCCTGATGGAGCGGCAACGCCCGAGGCTGGTCACGGGTAGGGCGAGAAACACGGCGGGTGATGCGAATGTCGACAGATCAAGGCAGGAGAACCGTAGGGGCGGACCTGCGAAGCAGTCGTCCGCCCGGTGCGAGCGAAGCTCGCACATTGGTTGCGCATCCACCATTTGTGATTTCTATACACATCCCTATTGTCACGTAGTGCCCGCCGCAACCGGCGAACCGGGCGGATCCTTCGACGTCGCTCAGGACAGGCTGCCCTTCGGGGTCCGCCCCTACGCGTAGCGCCTGCTCGGCAATGTGACGAATAGTCAAAGATGTGCGATGATAGCCAAAGCTGGTTCGGTGTACGTTCACCTTGGCGACACGATCTCGAAGCAGCGACATCGTGTGGGGGCAACTCCGGCACGGTTGGGCACGGTTTGAGGCGCTTTCGGGCGTTGGGGACTGTGGTTGTGTATCCGGCGAATCGGCGCTATGATGGCGGTACGACTTCACTGGGTCAGCGGTTTCAGGAGTGGAGGGAGGAGCTTCTTGAAAACAGACGTCGCGGGTGCAGGAAATTCTCGCGTTCGTCGGCTATACTGATTCGCGAGGACCGGAGCCGGTCCCGTGTGGACCGGGAGTCGGTCCGCCTTTTGAGTATCCCAATGGATTGAGGGAGGGGTAACAATGCGAGGTCGAAAGAGCTTGACGCTGCGTGGATTCGCGATGATCCTGGTGGCGATGGGCGTTATGAGCATGGGCGCAACGTCGGTTTCGGCGCAGACGGTTACACAGGGTAACTGTGTCAACGAGCCTGGGTTGGCGTTCTTCGATACCAACGACGATGGTCGTCTTGACGTTGCCGAGCTTCGGGCAGTAGCTGCGGCGTTCCCGGATGACGCAGAACTTCAGGGGTTGGTGCAACAGGCGTCTGCGGATCCGACGTTCGTCATCCAGTACACCGGAAACTGTGACGGCGCGGGCACCACCCCACCGCCGGGCACGGGCACCACCCCGACCCCTGGCACGGGCACAAC
>JACCVC010000292.1 GCA_013698305.1 Chloroflexia bacterium | reverse complement strand
GAGATGGAGTTCGGAACCGGCGCGGTGAAGGTGACACCGGCGCACGATCCCAACGACTTCGATATCGCGCAGCGGACCGGGCTCCCCGCACTCACCATCATGAACCTCGACGGCACGATGAACTGTGAGGCAGGATCGTTCGAGGGACTGTCCATGGATGACGCCCGCGGGAAGGTCGTTGAGCAACTCACTGCTCAGGACCTGCTGGTGGCAACGGAGGATCACGCGCACAGCGTCGGGCATTGCGATCGCTGTGGCGCGGTGGTGGAGCCGCTCCTGAGCAAGCAGTGGTTCGTCAGCATGGAGCATCTGGCGCGGCCCGCGCTCGATGCCGCCTATGATGGCGATCTCATGTTTGTCCCGGAACGATACAAGGGCGTGTACACCAACTGGCTGGAGAACATCCACGACTGGTGCATCTCTCGCCAACTTTGGTGGGGCCATCAGATTCCGATCTGGTACTGCGATGCCTGCGACACGGCGCACGCCACCAGCGACGAAACCATGGAGGCGTGTCCTGATTGTGGCGGATCAGTCCACCGGGATCCTGATGTGCTTGATACGTGGTTCTCTTCCGGGCTCTGGCCATTCTCGACGCTTGGATGGCCGAACCAGACCGAGGACCTGAAGCGGTTCTATCCGGGTCACGTGATGGAGACAGGCTACGAGATTCTCTTCATCTGGGTGGCGCGGATGGTGTTCTTTGGCATCGAGATCATGGGAGAGGCGCCATTCAAGACCGTGTATCTGCATGGCATTGTCCGGGATGCCGAAGGCGCCAAGATGAGCAAGACCAAGGGCAACGTGATTGACCCAATAGAGGTGATCGAGCAGTTCGGTTCCGATGCGCTGCGCTTTGCATTGGTCACTCAATCGACGCCTGGCAACGATAGCCGCCTCAATCTCCAGCGAGTCGAGTCGAGCCGGAACTTCGGCAACAAGCTCTGGAATATGACACGCTTTGCGCTGGGGAGCTTCGATGCCGCCGACATCGGCGTAGATGACCATGGCCCCGATCGCCCGACCGATGGGTTGTCGGTCATGGACCGGTGGATATTGAGTCGTCTCGATGATGTGACGCAACGGGTCGATAACCTGCTCGAAAGATCACTCCTCAGCGAGGCCGGTCGCCAGGTGAGTGAATTCCTCTGGTCGGAGGTTGCGGACTGGTATATCGAAGCTGCCAAGGTCAGGCTGCGAGCGGGTGGCGAGAGCGCGCGCGTCGTCGGGCAGGTGCTTGTCTACGTCCTCGAACGGAGTATGCGCCTCCTGCACCCGTTCATGCCGTTTATCACGGAGTCTCTTTGGCAGCGGTTGCCGCATGCTGGCAAGTCAATCATGGTGGCGAAATGGCCAGTGGCTGGAGTTCGCGATGAGGTGGCCGAGTCCGCGGTTGATACCATGATGGCCCTCGTCCGTGGTATTCGGAACGCTCGCGCCGAAGCGGGTGTCGAACCGGGCAAGTGGATCACCGCGCGCATCTTCGCTGATGACGAAACCACAGAGTCGCTGACGGAACTGCGAGCCGAGATCAGCTTGCTGGGTCGGATTGAGGCGGCGGAACTCACCTTTGACACAGGCCAGTCCCAGCAACCCGGCAAGTCGATCACCGTGATCGCGGGTGACGTGATCGCGCTGCTCCCACTGGAAGGCATGGTTGATCTCGCGTTGGAGCGCACCCGGATCGAGGAGGAAATCACCGCGGCGGAACAAGAGCTCGGACGGGCTGAGGCGCAGCTGGCCAACGAATCGTTCGTATCCAGAGCTCCGGAGCAGGTGGTGAACGCACAGCGGGAGCGAAAGCAACGTTCAATAGACCAACTCGACGTGCTTCGCCGACGCCTGGCCGATCTCGACGCATCGTAGCCAATCGTCACAGTGACGTCTCAAGCTGAAGCATGCAGCGTTTTCTTCACCCCAGGAAATGTCCATGTCAATACAATTGCTTGCTCAGGACACCATCGGGAAGATCGCCGCTGGTGAGGTCGTTGAGAGACCTGCGTCCGTGGTCAAAGAGCTGATTGAGAACTCAATAGACGCGAGCGCGACCATAATCGACATCGATATCGCGGGCGGTGGGTCGGAGCGAATTCGCGTCAGCGACAATGGGTCCGGCATCACACGGTCCGATCTCTCCCTCGCCCTGCAGCGCCACGCGACATCCAAGCTGACGCGCTTCGACGACCTGGAGGCGCTCGCGACGCTCGGATTCCGCGGTGAGGCATTGCCGAGCATCGCCGCAGTCTCCCGGTTCGAGATTCGAACCGGAATTGCTGCCGAGAGTTCCGGAGCGGTGCTGCGCTCGCCCTTCGGCGCTGAGGCAGAGGTTGAGCCAGTGGCGAATCCGCATGGAACGACGGTGACGGTTGAGGACCTCTTTGGCAACGTCCCTGCCCGGCGCAGGTTTCTGCGGCAGCCAGGTACCGAAGCGACGTATATCACCCGGCTGATCAGTGCATACGCGGGCCATCGAAGTGACATCGCCTGGTCGCTCACCTCAGATGGACGTAACTCGCTGACGACAAAAGGTTCAGGAGATGATGCCGAGGCGGCGGTCGGCATCAATGGCACCGAGATAGTCGATGCCGTGCTCCCAATCTCGTCAGACTCTGAAGCGGCAAGGGTGTCCGGAGTTGAGGTGTCGGGATGGATCACGGCCCCTCGCGTCTCGCGGTCGCACCGGCAAAACCTGTTCTTCTTCGTCAACGGACGACTGATCCAGCATCGTTCGCTGATGTACGCCCTGGAGGAGGCCTATCACAGCCTGCTGTTGATCGGGCGGCATCCGATGGGCATGGTACGGATTCAAGTCGATCCACGGCAGGTGGATGTCAACGTTCATCCCACCAAAGCCGAGGTGCGGTTCGCCGACGAACGTTCGGTTGCCCGTGCCGTGCAACGCGCGGCGCACGAGGCGCTCGTGTCGCAGAGCCACGACGTCTTGCCTGAAGTGACGTTCGAGCGACCGCAAGGTCCGCCTTCGGTATCGCAGACGTTTTTCAGAGGTGAACGGCAGTGGACGGAAGGCTCAGCGACCCAGGACGAGCGATTGGCTGACGTCACCGGTGAGCAGACAAGCCAGGAAGACGATCGAACAACGCCCAACGGTATCGCGCATCGGTCCGGTATCCCGGTGCTGCGGGTTCTGGGTCAGGTTGCGGCGAGCTTCATCATCGCCGAAGGGCCCGGCGGCATGTTCCTGATCGATCAGCACGCGGCGCACGAGCGAATCATGTACGAGCAGATTCTTGACCAGATGGAACGCCACGATGCGGACCGCCAGCCACTGCTGGATCCACTGGTGGTCGATCTGGCGCCGCACGAGCTGGCAATTGCAGAGCGCTCGATGGACGAGATGCGAACCATCGGGTTTGACCTTGAGTTATTTGGAGAGCAGGCAATCCTGATCAGGGCCATCCCTGCCGTGATCAAGCGAGTCGACATGAAGGAGCGAATCCACTCGATCCTGGAGGAGCTAGCCGACGGTGGGGCGGGGGACACGTGGCTGGATTCGGTGGCGATCAGCGCGGCCTGCCATACGTCGATCCGAGCGGGGCAGGCGTTGTCACTTGATGAGATGCGTGAGTTGGTCAATCAGCTTGAGCGGACGCGTCAACCTCGAGCCTGCGGGCATGGTCGCCCGACGATGCTCCACATGTCGCAATCCGAGCTGGAAAAGCAGTTCTCGCGAAAGTAGTCGAGAGGACTCATCGTTCTTTTCGGTACAGTTTGCGTTTTCCATTGAGCCAGACACTTGCCACATCTCCGATGTTTTGCAACGTGTCAGTGACCGGGTTGACCTTGCTTTGGTTGCCATACTCCCAGGCAACCGGGATGACGTGGACCGACAGGTCAAGCAGCCGGGCGATATAGAGCAGCTCGACATCGAAGGCAGTAACACGCGCCTGAGAAACCGTTTGCTCCGAGATGTAAAGTCGGATGCGAGGAAGAATCCGATCTCGTGCGTCTCGCGTCATAAACTTGAAGCCGCATTGAGAATCCTGGATGCCCGGAAGCAATGTCCAGCGAACGAGGCCGTTGAACACGCGTCCCATCGCGTGACGATACCAGGGCTCGCCGATGCGGCTGGAGCCAACTCCTTCCCGCGAGCCGATCACAACGTCCGCATCGCCTCGCAGCGCCTCAAAGGTAGGCTCGAGCGTGCTGAGAGGGGTTGCCAGGTCCGCATCCATGAACCCAACGACGTCGCCCTGCGCCATGCGGATGCCAGCCAGCACGGCACGGGCCTTGCCGCCGTGAGACAGTTCGATCAGGCGCAGGAAGGGCATTGTCGGGACGAGTTCTTCGACGATCCTGGCGGTGTCATCGGTGCTGCCGTCGTCGACGACAAGAATGTCGGCCCGAAAGGTCGATGCGAGTGCCCAGGCAGCCACTTCGTCCAGCGTCTTCGCGATTCTCTTTGACTCGTTGTAGACGGGGATAACGATCGACATCAGAGGTGGGCTGGTCGATTCGGTTTCCTGTTCACTACGGGAACCCAACAGAAACTGCCTTCACATCCGCATTCGCACGATGGCCGGTCGACCAGACGAAGTCTATCATGTGTAAATGCCGGTACCTTGCGTATCGAGGTGATGAAGGTATCGGTTTCAACGCAGCGCGATGCCTGTCGACCACTGAAGACTTCACAAGCGAGGTGGGAATATCATGACTCTTGCATTCGGGGCGCATGTATCGGCGTCGGGAGGTGTCGACAAGGCGTTCGCTCGAGGTGAGGAGTTCTCCATGGAGGCGATCCAGATCTTCACCAAGAGTGAGCGACAGTGGCGGGCGAAGCCGCTGGACGATGACGTGATCGACGCCTTCTTCCGTGAGCGGAAGAGGAGTGGCATCGACAAGATCGTGGTGCATGACTCGTACCTTATCAACCTGGCGTCGCCCAAGGAAGTCCTTCGAGCCAAATCGATCGACGCCTTCAAGGAGGAGCTCACGCGATGCGAGACCTTGAGCATCCCGTCGCTGGTGACGCATCCTGGCGCGCACACCGGTTGCGGTGTGGACGTCGGACTTCAAAACGTCGTGGAATCGCTCAATCGCGTCCACGACGACCTGCCAGACCTCAAGGTAAGGACGCTGCTCGAGACGACGGCGGGGCAGGGGACAACACTCGGGCGCACGTTTGAGGAGCTGGCCACGATTGTTGACGGTGTCGAGGCGAAGGAACGCGTCAAGGTTTGCCTCGACACCTGTCACATCTTCGCTGCTGGATATGACTTCCGAACCGAGGACGGATATGCCGGAATGATGCGGCAGTTCGATGAGATCATCGGGCTGGAGCGACTCCAGGCGATTCATCTCAACGACTCAAAGAATCCGCTTGCCAGCAACAAGGATCGGCACGATCACATCGGCGAGGGTGAGATCGGTCGCGAAGCCTTCCGGCATCTCGTCAACGACGCTCGTCTCGAAGGGATTCCGGCCTTGCTGGAGACCGATAAGGGGGACGACAACCAACTGGACGGGAAAAATCTTGTCACGCTCCGAGGCATGGTGGCGTAGGTTTTCGTTGCGAGACGTCAGGAGGGATCGTATCGTTACGATGCCTCTCGTACTCGTCGAACAATGGGTCGCACTGTTTAGTACAACTCGGAGGCGTTGTTCTTGAAGCGGTCGTAACGCGTCGGGGCGTTGGTCTGCTGGTTGTCGGGACCCACGCCTGATTCCCACCAGATGGGGGCTTGCGCGCCGATCGACGCCAGTTCGGTCTTTGTGTAGACCAGGCCATCTCTCTCCATCACCGATAGCTCGTATTCCTGGCTCATCGTGATTGCGTCAACCGGGCAGACCTGAGAGCAAAGTCCGCAGAACATGCAGCGGCCAGCCTTGAGAATGAACTCGCCCAATTCGCGGTCACCTTCCTCCGAGGGAATGACGTTCATCTCGAGACAGCTGGTCGGGCAGATGCGCGCGCAAAGGCCACACGCAACGCACAGCGCCTCGCCGGTTTCCGGATCGGAGCGGAGCGCAGGGAGACCCCGGAATCGCGGCGCCATCGGACGCTTTTCCTCCGGGTACTCAATCGTGGCTGTCGGAGCCGCCAACCGCTTGAGCGTTGTCGCGAATCCCTTGACTTCGTCAAACATTTCCAATTTCCCTTTCTCGCAGACGCACCCAGGCGTTTCCCGAATATGTTGTTGCGTGCTACACCTTTAATGCGATGCGGGTTTCAGCCCAGATGTTGAGTCGAGTACCGTCGTACCACCGTCGCCGGGTCGCAGCGTCGGCGTGACGATACCATCGCGTTCGAGGTGAGCGTAGGTCACGCCCCCGTATCCCGGAACGAGCGTCGCGATCTCGCGCATGACCTGAGATGGATGCGCGTACCCGAAGCGATAGCCGAATCGTTCGGCGATCTCTGAAATCGCCTCGATGGTCGAGCGGGAGTCGCCGATGGCGGGAACCGCGCTCCGCACGCGTTGCACCGTGCGGTCGAACGAGGTGAATGTACCGTCCTTTTCAAGATTTGCCGCGAGTGGCAACACGACATCGGCGATCGACGCGAGTGGGGAGTGGAAGGAATCGGCGACGACTAGGAACTCGAGCTTCTGGAGCGCTTCGAACAATGCCGGGTTCGGGAAGGATGATCGAGTTCGAGGTCCGCCTTCTACCAACATCGCCCTTACTGCGCCTGATTCGATTGCCCCGATGATGCCGTCCATGCCGATCCCAGGATCGGTTGGAAGCTCTTGCTTCTGGACGTAGCCATTTGATGTTGCGACGTGGCCCAACCACCTGGTCTGCCAGGCCGCGGAGAGCCGCGCTCGTGCCTCGTCATCGGTGACGAACACGCCGCCCGGAAGCAGGTCGGGGACCATGCCCATATCGGTGGTTCCCTGGAAGTTCGCTGGTCCTCTGGGAGAGGCGACACCGCCTCCAGCAATGCCCAGATTTCCGGTGAGCATCGAGAGCGCGGCGCAGGCACGGGCGATTTCGCCCGCGTCGGGATATTCCAGGGCGGCGTCGACATCGTAATCGTGCGCGGCGGTGTGAACCACCGCTCCTGGAGCATCGCCCGGTGCCGCTGCTCGGTCGTTCACATCCGGATGCCCCGTGACGAACATCCGGGCGGTGCGGATGATGTCGTCGCGCGATACGCCGGACTCGGCGGAGACCTCATCGACATCAATCGTGCTCAGCCGTTTGACATCCTCTGCGGTCGCGTCTGGATGTTGAAGGTTGAGAGAGACGACCGCGGCGGAGATTGCGTCTACCACGCGTGCAGTTGCGCCTGCCTTCGGCTTGAGCCAGATTGCGGCGCGGTCGCACAGTGGGTGCCGCTCGGTGGAGACAACTGCGATCCGTGCTTCCCGGTAGTGCCGGGCGTGGTTGATCCAGTACGAGAAAATCGGCGCGGCCTGAAAGACCGACGGACCAACGACAAGGACGTTCTTCACGTCGGTGAAGTACTCCTGCATGTTGTTGGTGTTGGACACCGGAATGCCAAGCGACTCGCGTGATGCGGACTCGACGGCGAGCTGGCGGGGAGACATGAGGCGATCGACATTGTTCGACTGCATCACCGCTCGGCAGAACTGCTGAAGCGTGTAGGCCTCCTCATTGGTGTTCTCACCAGACGCGAGGGCGGCGAAGGTCGATCCCTGGTAGTGCGCGAGCCGCTCGGCGACTTCGCCGATGGCCTCCTCCCAAGACACTTCGTAGGCGTTGCCGTCGCTCCCGCGCAGGCGAGGGTTGTGCAGACGGTCCGGACCCTGGATGACTTCGTGTCCCCATTTTCCCGCCTCGCAGGTGTAGCCGAGGTTGACGCCTCGCTCCCAGAGGTGTGACGTGCGCCGCACCAGACCCTTGTTGGACTCGATGTTGAGGGTGCAGCCGACATCGCAGAAGCCACAAATCGTCTCGGTGGTGTCCAGTTCCCAGGGATGATGTCCAAAGTGGCGATCAGTCAGGGCACCGACCGGGCATACGGCGATGCACATGCCGCAATTGGTGCACGAGTTGTCGGCGAGGTCACGACCGAAGGCGGTGGCGATGGTGGCCTCAAGCGCCCGATTGGTCGACTCGATGGCGACAACGCCGACCATCTCGTCGCAGACTCGCGTGCAGCGATTGCACATGATACAGCGATCCCACTTGTAGTCGATGGTGTCGCTGAAGTGTTCGTATGGCTGCGCGAATTTTGGACGCCGGTAGGGATTGGCGTTGATGTTGTGCAGGTAGGTGTTGTCCTGCAAATAGCATTCACCGGACTTGTCGCAGGTGGGGCAGTCGAGAGCGTGATCGATAAGGTACATCTGCAAAATGTACTGACGAGCCTGTGTAGACCTGGGAGAGTGCGTGAGGAGCTCGATCCCTTCCTGGAACATGGCGGAGCAGGATTCGACCAGCCCGCCGCGCTTGCCAAGGATCTCGACCGTGCAAATGCGGCACGATCCCCAGGGCCGAAGCAGCGGCTGGTAGCACAGGTTGGGCACTTCGATGCCGACGGCGCGAGCGGCTTCGAGGATTGTGGTGCCGGACGCGACGGTCACGTCCTGACCATTGATCGAGCCGGTCACCAATTGCTGCTGGGTTGCTGCCACCATGTTCGTATGCTGCCTCCGTTTGCCGGTAATGCCTGACCCATTCCGAGAGTTGAAACCTGTATGGTCTAAACACCCCTCTGGGCGGTTGGGCGAACCTGGTCCTGGATCGCGATTGAGTCGAGTCTGGGGCGAGAAAACGGCAGCGTGGCGCGCCATTCTGCATTCGAGACGATGGTAGCATACATGTCCGGATCAACTTTCGCACGAGTTCACCTACATCTCGCCTGCCGGGAAAAGGGCTATTCTATGCGCAGCACAATCTGTTCGATGGAACACCTCAAATCGTGAGCGCAGGGACGTTCATCATGCGGCCATGTTCATTACCGCTCAAGAAGGACAAGTTTCCACGTGGATGCTACAGCGACGACCTACAGGACCGTGATCGGGCTCGAGGTTCATGCCCAGCTCGCTACCAGCTCGAAGATGTACTGCCGTTGTTCCGCAAGTTACGCGGACGCGGCTCCCAACACCCACGTCTGTCCCGTGTGTCTTGGGCTGCCGGGGGCAATGCCGGTGATGAACCGCCTTGCGGTCGAGACCGTGGTCCGGACGGGTCTCGCGCTGAACTGCGAAGTGGCATCCGATTCGAAAATGGACCGCAAGAATTACGTGTACCCCGACTTGCCAAAGGGGTATCAGATCTCGCAGTACGATCTGCCATTGTGCGGTAAAGGAGCGTTGACCTTCGATGTGGGTGGTGAGGCTCGCACGGCAGGCATCACCCGGGTCCATCTCGAGGAGGACACCGGCCGCCTGGTGCATGACCAGGCGGCCGATGGAGTCAGCAGTCTGGTCGACCTGAACCGGTCGGGTGTGCCACTGATGGAGATCGTCGGCGATCCCGACCTTGAGTCCCCCGAGGAAGCACGAGAGTATCTCACCGCGCTACGCCAGATTCTTCGATACATTGGCGCATCCAGCGGCAATATGGAAGAAGGCGCATTTCGGTGCGACGCCAACATCTCCATCCGGGCCAATGATGGCTCGTTCATCGGCCCAAAGGTCGAGATCAAGAACTTGAACTCATTCCGCGCCGTGGAGCGAGCGCTCCGGTATGAAGAGGTGAGGCAGCGAGAGGCCGCCGCGAACGGTGATGAGCTGTTCCAGGAGACCCGAGGATGGATCGACACATCGGGGACGACCGTGTCGCAGCGCACCAAGGAACAGGCGCACGACTATCGCTACTTTCCCGAACCCGACCTCCCTCCGCTGCGGATGCAGCCGGCTGACCTCGAGCGGCTGAGGCAGGCATTGCCGGAGCTGCCGCCGAGCCGACGCAGGAGATTTATTGAGGATCTCGGTCTGCCCGACGCTGACGCGGCGGTGTTGACGAACGAGCGAACTATCGCCGATATCTACGAGGACGTGATCGCGGGCAATGACGCCGGCTTCGCGCGATCTGCCGCCAACTGGATCGTCAACGATGTTCTTGGCCTGGCTCGGTCGCGGGGGTTGCCTCAGGATCAGCTTCCGCTAAACGCCTCGCAGATTCGTAATCTGGTGGAGTCGGTGGAGGACGGCAAGCTGACGGCTCGCGTTGCCAAGGACGTGCTGCCGCGGGTCGAGGGCGATGAGCTGCCTATCGACGTCGCTGAGCGGCTCAACCTGCTCTCAATGAATGACGAGGACTCCGTCACAACAGCTGCCCAGGAGGCGATTGACGCAAATCCGGATGCTGTAGCCGATTATCTGGGCGGAAAGAAGGCCGCGGTTGGCCGGCTGATCGGCGAGACCATGAAGCGCACCGGTGGACGCGCGACGCCGGATGCCGTTCGCGGAGCGCTGATCGCCATTCTTGACAAGATGAAGACGTAGGGCGACTCCACAACACCGGCTCGGCGATAGAGCCAGGTCTTTGAGTACGGAAGGATGGATCGATGTCGGAGAACAATGGCGTTCAGATGGCGGTGACAGCGACGGCCGAGCCTGAACACGAGGATTTGTTCAAGATCGCGGTGCAGCAGTTTCACATCGCCGCAGATGTGATCGAGCTGGAGGATGACGTTCGCGGGGTACTAAGCCACTGTGAGAGAGAGCTGACCGTTCACTTCCCCGTTGAAATGGACGACGGCTCCGTGCAGGTGTTCTCGGGACACCGCGTCAGGCATAATAGTGGACCGGGTCCGACCAAGGGCGGCATTCGCTATCACCAATCTGTCACGTTGTCCGAGGTGAAGGCGCTGGCGATGTGGATGACCTGGAAGTGCGCGGTGGTAGGCTTACCGTTCGGCGGCGCCAAGGGCGGCGTACAGGTCAATCCGAAATTGCTGTCGCGGAACGAACTGCAAAACCTGACCCGGCGCTATACCGCCGACATCCAGCCATTCATCGGGCCGAACAAGGACATCCCCGCGCCTGACGTCAACACCAATCCGCAGGTCATGGCCTGGCTGATGGACACCTATTCGATGAATGTGGGTTATTCCGAGCCCGGCGTGACCACTGGGAAGCCATTGGTGCTTGGTGGGTCGCAGGGGAGGAGTGAGGCGACCGGGCGCGGCACGGTGTTCGCTGTCGAGGAGGCCGCTCGGTACATCGACCTCGATCTTTCCTCGACCAGGACGGTGGTGCAGGGATTCGGCAACGCCGGAGCGGTAGCGGCACGCCTGATGGAGGAGCGCAACAAGTCCAGTGTCGTGGCGGTGAGCGATTCACGAGGCGGCGTCTACAACGCCGATGGGTTGAACCTCGACCAGGTGACGAAGCACAAGGATCGTACCGGCAGCGTCGTCGGGTACCTGGAAGCGGATGATGTCACGAATGAGGAGTTGCTCGAGCTTCAATGCGACGTGCTGATCCCCGCCGCGCTGGAGGGGCAGATTACCGCCAGGAACGCAGACCGGATACCGGCCAGAATCATAGCGGAAGCAGCCAACGGGCCGACGACTCCGGAAGCGGATGGCATTCTCTACGACAAGGGCGTGATGCTCCTGCCGGACATCTTCGCGAATGCGGGGGGTGTCACCGTCTCCTATTTCGAATGGGTGCAGGCGCTTCAGGCGTTCCCATGGACGCTCGAGCAGGTCAACGACCGGCTGCGCCAGGTCATGCAGCAGTCGTTCCAGGAAGTGGTAAAGAAGTCGAACGAGCATTCCGTCCATATGCGCACCGCGGCGCTGGTCCGGGCGATCGAGCGCGTATCCGAGTTCACGCGGGTCAGAGGCATCTACCCGTAGTCAGGACTCCATCAACATCTGCCTGAGGTCTTCCTCTTCGTTGCTGTGCGTGACGATGATCAACTCGTCGCCGGGGAGGATCTCGGTGTTGGGCAGCGCGATCACCGGATCAGGGCCGCGAATGATCGCCGCGATTACGCAATGCACCGGGAACTGGACATTCGCCACCCGCTTGTGGGCGACCGGTGACCCTTCGCTGACGTGAGCCTCGACGATCGCCAGTTCGTCATGCCGAAGATTCAGCAGATGCACGAATGACTTCTCCGGGATCTTCTGCTCGATGAGCTTAAGGATGTGTTCTGTCTGGCTCACCGTGACGTCGATGCCAAGGCGCTGGAACAGCACCTCGTTCTTGGGATTGTTGACACGGGCGATCGCACGGGGGACGTGAAACTTGGCTTTGGACATCTGGCAGACGACAAGATTGTCCTCGTCCTCGCCGGTGACCGCGATGACGACATCGGCGCGTTGCGCTCCGGCCTCGCTGAGCACCGCGGCTTCCGCGCCATCGCCCGCCAGCACGACCGACCCCAGTCGCTCGCCGTACACCTCGACCTTGTGGCGGTCTCGCTCGATCAGAAGAACCTCGTGGCCCTCGACGAGGAGCGTCTTGGTGAGGTAGTACCCGACCTTTCCGCCACCCACAACAATAATGTACATTCTAGAGTTCCTCGTCGGCGGGCAGAACGTCGTTGATCAGGTCGATGATGAGCGCCGAGATGGTGGTTGTGGGGCAGACGGTGCGCAAGCCTAGCCGGCGGTAGGTGTCCTCCCGGACCGGGTCATAGATGCGGACGACGACATGCTCGACCTCGAACACGGTTCGAGCCACCTGGGCCGCCATGATATTCCGGTTGTCGCCATTGGTGACCGCGATGAACACATGCGCCGATTCAATACCGGCCCGGCGCAGGACATCTTCATCAATGCCGGTGCCGATCAGGGTATCGCCCTTGAACTTCTCACCAAGGCGACGAAACGCCTCCGGGTTGGTGTCGACGACCGTGACGTGATGACCGTGCTGATCGAGGATGATCGAGACCCTGGCGCCGACTCGACCGCAGCCCATAGCAATGACATTCATGACCACTCCAGAGAATCGGTGACCCAGTCGGGAAGCGCCTGGCGCAACACAATGACTTCGCACGGAGCGTTTTGGAGGACGTATTCCACAGTGTCTCCGGTGGTCAGCCGACCGTACTGCCGGCGCAAGGCGGCGCCGATCAGAATCGCGTCGGCATTTTTGTCGATCGCTTCATCGACGATGGCGGCGCCGGCGGAGCGCGCCTGGAGGAGCTCGGTGAAGACGTGGCTGCCTTGCGCTTCGAGATCGTCGTGGGCGAGTTCGGAGATCTGGCGCAAGACCGTTTCGCCGTTGTTGATCTCGTCCGGAAGCTCTGCGTCCAGTGGCATGGACTGCTGAACCTCGACCACGTAGACGAGCGTGATGTCTACCCGTTTGCGTTGGCACATCTTGCGGGCGACATCAATCAGACGCTGATCGACCGAGCTTCCCGAGACGGGCACGACTATCCGAAAACTTGTTTGAAGCCGCTCTCCCATTCGTGGACGGAATGTTGAGCGAAAACTTACCACGAGAGGCGTTCCTTTACCGCGAATACGACCGCCGCTAGTATCCATCTTCGGCAGGTGGATTGCAATGCGAGCGGCTGGCCCATAAAACTGGATCACGATGCAACAGGTTGTTGCCTCGACGACGTGCGTCGCAGGTGAACGAGAAGCGCGCCGATGTCGGACGGCGTCACGCCCGGTGTGCGCCGAGCCTGGGCGATTGTGAAGGGAGGCCGTTCGTTTAGTCGCTGCGCTGCCTCCACCCGAAGACCGACTACAGAGGCGAAGTCGAGCCCAGGGGGGATGACCTGCTCCTGGGCGGCGAGTTGCCGTTCCGCCTCCCGTTGCTCCTTGTCGATGAAGGCACCGTACCGGATCGCGATCTCGGTGCGTCGTGCCATGCGCTCCGACGGAATCTCATTGTTCCAGAGGGACAGGTGAGTCAGCGCTCTCAGGACACTGGTCAATTCAACGCCTGGTCGTCGGGCGAGGTCAAGCCCGGTCATGGAGCGCCGGGCTGGTTCCAACCCTTCCCCACCAAGCGCGGCGGCGTGCCGTGGATTGTCTCCCAGCCAGACGGTTGCAAGCTGCGACATCATGGCGTCCATCAACCGCTGCTCCTGATCGATCTCTTGCTGTCGTTGCTCAGAAGTCACGTCATAGTCGGCTGCATGGGGGTTCATGCGCTGGTCCGCTGTGTCAGTGCGAAGCAGCAAGCGGTATTCAGCGCGGGACGTGAGCATGCGATAGGGCTCCTCAAACGCCAGAGTGACGAGATCGTCGATCATGACGCCGATGTAGCTTTCCTCCCTACGGAGCTGCAGGGGAGGCAAGCCGCGAATTCGAGCGGCGGCGTTGATGCCGGCGACGATTCCCTGTCCGCCAGCCTCCTCGTAGCCGGAGGTGCCGTTGATTTGACCGGCGAGGAAGAGGCCGCTGACCCGTGTGCTCTCCAGCGCGTGCGTCAATTCGGTGGGATCAACCGCGTCGTATTCCACAGCGTAGCCGTATCGGGTGATCCGCGCGTCTCGCAGGCCGGATATTGAAGGCAGGATCGCTTGCTGGACATCGGGCGGAAGGCTCGTGCTGAGTCCCTGGATGTAGACCTCATGCGAGCGCCATCCCTCCGGTTCGATGAAGATCGGATGCGAGGACTTGTCGGCAAAGCGCCCGACCTTGTCCTCGATGGATGGGCAATAGCGCGGACCCGTGCCTTCGATCGAGCCGTTGTACATCGGCGCCCGGTGGAGGTTGTCGCGAATGATCTGGTGGGCCTCTTCGGACGTGTGGGTTTGGAAGCAAGGGACCTGAAGGCGTCCCCCACGACGCTCAGGATAGGCGAACGGGCCGTTCGGGGCGGGTGGCAGCACGACAGGGTAGATTCGCCCAAGCTCGCCGTCGCGGCTCAGCCAGAGTGGAGTGTCGTCACCAGGTTGAACCTCCGCCTCACCGGTTTCGATCGTTCGGCTGTCGATGCGAGGTGGCGTCCCGGTCTTGAACCGCCGCAGCTTGATGCCAAGATCGAGCAGGGATCCGGTCAGCGTGGCGTCAGCCGAATCGCCCGCCCGTCCGCCGGAACTGCTGGATTCGCCGGAAATCATTTTGGCACGAAGGAAGGTACCCGCGGTCACGATCACGCATTGCGCCGGGATCGGGCCAGCGATGGCGGTGATGACTCCGGCAACGGTTGTCGGCCCGGAGGCTGACACGTTGTCCAGAATCAGGCCCGAAGCGCTGTCCTGAATGAGGTCCAGATTGTCCTGGAGCTCGAGTTGTTCCTTCATCAGCATCGCGTAGAGAGACTTGTCGCACTGCGCCCTGACTGCCTGAACGGCCGGGCCCTTGCTCGTGTTGAGCCGCCGGACCTGCATCGCCGTCAGGTCCGCGACACGGGCCATGGCCCCGCCGAGGGCGTCGATCTCGGCGACGATGTGGCTTTTGGCGGGCCCTCCGATGGATGGGTTGCAGGGCATGTATCCAATTCGGTCCATGTTGGGCGTGATCACCAGCGTCGAGCAGCCGGCTCGGGCCGAAGCGAGCGCGGCCTCACTCCCTGCGTGTCCTGATCCGACCACAATGACGTCATAGTGCTTCGAAAGCTGCTTCATGGTATTCCCGACTGCCCGTGTAAATGTTCTTCATGCCATGATTGGCATGCGATATGCGATCATTCCGGTGGTTTGAGACGACAATCGCTCGTCTGGTCCGGCACAATCATAATGCAGCGGTCAAAATGAGCCCGCCGCCGGTGGTGGAGGTCAATGGAAGGACGCAGGCGTATGGAGAAGAATGATACGGTGGTCGTCAGGATAGCGAGAATTCTAGCGATTTCAGGCGTCGTCGCTGGCGCTGCCGGGGGCCTGGTCGGAAAGTTCGTGGCATCGAAACAGTCAGCTGACCCACGAATTGAGACGCTGAAGACGCGTTCGGCGGAAGGCAAACGCGAGGCACGGAAACGCCTGCGAACGGTTGCCGATTCGGACACGGGAAAGGCATTGCGCCAATCGTTCGATAGCGTCTCGCAGGCGAGCGGAAAAAATCGGGAGAAGTTGAAGATGAAATCGCCAAAGAAGAAGAACGCCAATGAATGGGCCGAAAAGCTGCGTGCTTCGGTTTCAGGGAATTCAGAGAAGATTGGCGGCGTCGCGTCGGACGTCATCCACGAGGCAGCCGAATTTCTCGCTCAAACCTCACATGATTCCAGGGGCGTCGCGGATCGAGCAAGGAAGACGTGGGATCAACAGGCTCCCGAGGTGGCCGATCACGCTAAACGCCTTCGCAAACAGTCCGGCAAGCACCTCGCTGATGCCGAGAAGTATGTGGCGACCGCTCTGGACGAAAAAGTGAAGCCGTCTTTGGCAACAGCCGGCAAGAGCGCTTCTCATGCCGCGGAGGAGCTACGCTCTCGGCTGGCGGATCAAATCGACCACCTGGGCGATGTCGCCGACGATCGCCGCCCTCAGCTGGCGTCGGCGGCCGATCAGGCTTCGAAACGGATTTCCCACCTGCTGAAAGATGTGGATGCGGCAAGTGACGACTGGCGGGATACCGCGGAACGAGCATTGCACGATGCCGAAGAATTGCTCCAGGACAACGCGCGGGCCGCGAAGGAGTTCGCCGATGACGTCGGCGAATCGGCCAGGCAGGGCGGCAAGGATGTCGGATCGCTGGTGTTCTGGGTGATGATTGCAGGTGGTTTGATTTACGCTTTCCTGCTCAATGAGGAGCAGAAGCAGAAGTCACGCGAGCTTGCGAAGTCGGCATTCTCCGAAGGCAAAGAACTGTACCGCGACGTCCAGGGTCGCAACGCCGAATTTAGCGCACAGTAGTATTCATCTACACTCTGCACATCGAAACAGCCCCGCCGATCGTGATTGTTCGGTGGGGCTGTTACGTTTGATTCGTGACGGGCGCCGCATTGTGCCTAAGCGACAGGGGTCGCCTGGCTTCTGCTCGCCGCTCCGTGGCAGAACTTATACTTCTTGCCACTGCCGCACGGGCATGGCTCATTGGGGCGTACCTTCTTGCCCTTTCGCTTGAACGTGCCGGTTCCGCCGCCGGTATCGTCGGTGGCCGCGTTGGTAGACGTTTCCTGCTCGGTCACCCGTGTCTGGATCGGCTGCTGCGCCATCACCGGCTGTGCGCGATAGATCGAGCGAACGACATCGTGCTGGATATTCCGCTGAAGCTGCATGAACATCTGGAAGCTCTGCGTCTTGTAGACCACTAAAGGATCCTTCTGACCGTACGCATGGAGTCCTACGCCCTGCCGCATCTCGTCCATCGCGGTGAGGTGATCAACCCAGAGCTTGTCGATGACGGCGAGCAGCACGCGTCGCTCGACTTTGCGCATGGTTTCCGCGCCGAACCGCTCCTCGATCTCCGCGTATGCGGTTTCCGCGTCCTCCGCCAATCGTTCGAAGATCTGATCCGCGTCACTCCCCGCCAACACGTCAGCCGACATGCGGTCACCCGGAATCAGCGCGTTGTAGGCGTCCACGATAGCAGCGAGATCGACTGATTCCACCTTGGCGACCGTCGTATGCGCTTCAAGGACGGCTTCCAGCTCCTTCTCGATCAGGTCCTGAATCCTGTCGCTGACATCTTCTCCATGCACGACCTGTTTCCGGTCCCGATAAATCACCTCGCGATGCCGGTTCATCACGTCGTCGTACTGGACAACGTGTTTTCGGCGGTCGAAGTTGTGGCCCTCGACCTTCGTTTGCGCGTTTTCAATGGACTTGGAGATGATCTTGTGTTCGATCGGCTCGTCTTCCTGCATTCCGAGTCGATCCATGAGCGATCCGATCCGGTCGCTGCCGAAGCGGCGCATCAGGTCGTCTTCGACAGAAACGAAGAATCGGGAAGAGCCAGGGTCGCCCTGCCGACCGGCGCGACCCCGAAGCTGGTTGTCGATTCGTCGGGATTCATGCCGTTCGGTGCCGATGATGTGTAGACCACCCGCCTGCCGCACTTCGGGCAGGAGCTGAATGTCAGTGCCTCGGCCCGCCATGTTGGTCGCGATGGTGACGGCATTGGTGTGTCCCGCCTTCGCAACGATCTCGGCTTCCCGCTCGTGGTGCTTGGCATTCAGCACCTGGTGCTCGATCCCCTCGCGGTCGAGCAGTTCACTCAGCACCTCTGACTTTTCGACAGAGGCCGTGCCGACCAGAACGGGGCGGCCAGCTGACTGCATGGTCTTGACTTCGTCGATGACCGCCTGGAATTTCCCACTCTCGGACATGAACACCAGGTCGGGATGATCATCCCGCACCATCTCCTTGTTAGTGGGGATGACCACGACCGGGAGGTTGTAGATCCGGTAAAGCTCTTCGGATTCTGTCTCCGCCGTTCCAGTCATGCCGGCGAGCTTGTCGTACATGCGGAAGTAGTTCTGGAAGGTGATTGTCGCCATCGTGACGTTCTGGCGCCGGACCCGCACACCTTCTTTGGCCTCGATGGCCTGGTGGAGTCCCTCGCTGTAGCGGCGACCGCTCATCATTCGACCGGTGAATTCATCGATGATGACGACTTCGCCATCGTTGACGATGTAGTCCTTGTCGCGTTTGTAGATCGCGTGGGCGGTCAGGGCCTGCTCGAGATAGTGGGTGAGTTCTGCGTAGCGGTCGTCGTAGATGCTTTCGCCTTCGGGAATGCTGGCGAGCCGCTCGATCTTGTCAATGCCATCTTCAGTCAGCGTTGCGGAACGATGCTTGGCGTCCACCTCATAGTCACGTCCCGCTCGAAGCTGGGAAACAAACTGGGCAAACTGGTAGTAGCGGTCGGTGGCGGCGCCGGCCTGGGCGGAGATGATCAGCGGAGTTCGCGCCTCGTCGATGAGGATGTTGTCCACCTCGTCGACTATTCCGAAGCTCAGTTCGCGCTGCACCATCTTGCCCGGTTCGACAGCCATGTTGTCGCGGAGATAGTCGAACCCGAACTCGTTGTTGGTGCCGTGAGTGATGTCGGCCTCGTACGCCTCCCGCCGCGTCACCGGGCGTAGATACTCAAGGCGCTCGTCTTCGGATTGGTACTCAGGGTCATAGACGAACGCCGATTCGTGCTGAATGCACGCCGCCGACAGACCGAGCTTGCGATAGACCTGACCCATCCACTGGGTCTCACGCTTGACGAGGTAGTCGTTCACGGTCACGAGGTGAACGCCCTTGCCGGAAAGCGCATTCAGGGCGATAGGCAGCGTGGCGGCGAGGGTCTTGCCCTCACCGGTCCGCATCTCGGCGATCTTGCCCTGATGCATGACCGCTCCGCCCATGATCTGGACGTCAAAGTGGCGCATGCCGAGGGCTCGCTTGGATGCCTCGCGAGTGAGCGCAAACGACTCCGGCAGCAGATCGTCCAGCGACTCTCCGGAGCGGGCGCGCACCGCCAGATCCTGCGTCTCGCGAACGAGATCTTCGTCGGAGAGTCGTTCGTAGTCGGCTTCGAGGTTGTTGACATCGGTCGCTATGGCCGCTAGATCGGAAATCTCGCGCTGCGAGCCGCCGAAGACTTTTTTCAGAAGTGATCGCATTGCAGGAATGACTCCGTGTACTTATAGAAGACCAGCATCGCCCACAGGGGTGACTGGGTAAATCCAGTAGTAGTATACGATTGATATGCGAACGGAACCTGAACCCCTACTGAGTGAGAAGCCATCCGGAGACGGCTTTCGCGAGCGGGTTTTGCAAGTGGTCGCGATGATTCCCAGAGGCAATGTCACCACTTACGGTCGGATTGCCGAATGGCTGGGACGGCCACGCAACGCGCGGCAGGTGGGCGGAGCGCTGTCGCGCTCGCCTGACGCGCGTCGCTATCCGTGCCATCGCGTGGTCGACCGAAACGGTAATTTGAGCGGAGGGTGGGCGTTCGGCCATCCGGACATCATGCGGCAGATGCTGCTGGATGAGGGAGTG
Source organism: Chloroflexia bacterium (assembly GCA_013698305.1). Classification (GTDB taxonomy): domain Bacteria; phylum Chloroflexota; class Chloroflexia; order Thermomicrobiales; family UBA6265; genus JACCVC01. The sequence goes on along the minus strand of JACCVC010000292.1, from coordinate 2,109 downwards.
TCATTTCTGCCCGACGGGCGCGTGGACCTCGCAGAGTGCCTGTGGGAACCAGAACCGTGATCGTTCAGCCCGCCAGGTCGACTGCCATCCGGATCGCGGCAGTAGATTCCGCGATGTCATCAGCATTGAGGATTGCGGAGATCACCGCAATGCCGACCGCGCCAGCGCGAACGACGGAAGACGCGTTGTCGGGGGTGATGCCGCCGATGCCCACGACGGGAAGATTGACCAGATCAACGCGTCGTTTGAACTCCTCGATCCCGAGCGCAATGCCGGCGTCGCGCTTGCTGGTAGTTGAGAAGACCGGGCCGATACCAAGATAGTCCGCGTCAGCAATTGCACGATCCATCACCGATTCCGGCGAGTACCCGATGATGAACGCATTGCCCGCATATCGACGAATGTCGGACGGAGAAACGTCAGAGACACCGACGTGGACGCCGTCAGCGCCAGCGAGAAGCGCGATGTGGAGGCGATCGTTCACCAGGAACAGTGCGTTGTGCTGGTGGCAAATGGCGCGCATATCCCGCGCCATCTGGAGGTGGCTGCGGTCATCCAGATGCTTGGCCCGAAGCTGAACTGCGGAGACGCCTGCGTGTAGCGCAATCGCGACGGCGTCATGTATGGGTGTCTTGCTCAGAGAGGGGTCGGCGACCAGGTAGAGCCGAATCCTGGCTGAATCAAATGTCATCGGGCAGGAACCGCGAGCCGTTCCCGGATTGCATCGGGCAGTGGCGCGAAGTGATGGACCGGGGAATGTCCTGCGCCTACCGAGTAGGAATGCTCCAGGGCGTTGGTGACATAGAGTTTCGCCATTCGAATGGATTCCAGCGGCTCAACCCCGTGAGCCAGGAATGCGGTGATCGCCGCCGAATACGTGCAGCCCGTTCCATGTGTGTTGGTGGTCTCAATTCGTTGCGCTTCGAGACGATGGAATCTGGCGCCGTCGAAGACGAGATCGACCGGGCTACCTTCCAGGTGCCCGCCCTTGATGACCACCAGCTTTGGTCCCTGGGCGTGAATGATCCGCGCCGCTCGTTCGATATCGTCGTTGCTGCTGATTTTGTGGTCGGCCAGGATCTCGGCTTCGGGGATGTTGGGTGTGACGATCGACGCTAGCGGAAGCAACTCATTCCGGAGCGTGTCGATGGCATCGGCGGAAAGAAGCGGCACGCCGGATTTCGACACCATCACTGGGTCGACCACCAGGTGCGGGACGCCCCATGCCTCGAGGCGATCGGCGACATTCACGATGATGCGGCGAGAGCTCAGCATTCCGGTCTTGATGGCGGCAACGCCGATATCTTCGATCACCGTGTCGATCTGGGCGATCACCACCTCTTCAGGGACCTCGGCGATCGCGGCCACTTCGACCGTATTTTGAGCGGTAACGGCGGTCAGCACGGTGGTGCCGAAGGTGCGCAGGGCGCTGAAGGTCTTGAGATCTGCCTGGATACCTGCACCGCCGCCTGAATCGGATCCGGCGATGGACATGACGTGAGGATGGCGGTGATCCGACATTGGTGATTAGTTCTCCTTGCGCCGGGAATGCCGCGATGAGTCGCGTGCAACGGCTGTCCAACTATTGTGTCACACCGCCAGACGCGGTGAGTTCGGGAGGTCGCGGAAACTGCCATGGGGTGGGGTAGGATAGACGTGGAGCGTAGAACGCGACACGCGATGTCGCCCGCGAGACCTAATATAGGGAAGGAACCGATATGAATGTGCAGGAAGGGCTCCAGACGATACGGGCACGACTGACCGAGCATGATGCGGATAAGGCGACGTTTCACCTGGTCGACGCCATCATGAAGCGCGCCGCGTTGCCGGCGGCATCGTCGGCGACCGCGGGATCGATGTTGCAGCTGGTGCGGATGCTGATGCGAAGTCCGCAGGCCAGCGCGAACCCGACGGTCTACAACGACCTGGTCAAGGTGGAATCCGAATACGAGCAGCGGTCGGTGGAATACCGGGAACAGGTGGCTGCCGAGGAGGCTCGCCCCGTGCCGAAACTGAAGAAAGAGTACAAGAAGAAGAAATGACCGGAAGTTGAATCTGCATCGCCGCGACGGTGAATTGAAGGCGGGTCAGGCACGCGCGTGCCTGACC
>JACCVC010000285.1 GCA_013698305.1 Chloroflexia bacterium | reverse complement strand
CGCCGGAGGGCTTTTACACGATCGGCTTCCGGGTCGCCAACGAGACGATGGAGAGCGGCGCGATCGGAGCGGAGGAGTTCTACCGGCTGGAAAATGTGCTGTTCACCCAGTACTTCACCGACCGCGGGCACGCGCTGCACTTCGCCTGGTGGAAGTCGCCGGAGACGATTGGTCGGCCCGGTAGCCACGGCTGCCTGAACCTGCTGCTGGAGGACGCCGAGTTCTTCTGGAACTGGGCCGGGATCGGCACACCGGTCTACAGCCACTACTAGGGCGAGCACAGGCAGCACCGGGTTTTGTGCCCGGTGACGCCCGTACGGGTCAACTCCGTGTTGACCCTTTCTGGATGCATCTCCTCACGGGCAATCGTCGAAAACGTCTTATCTCATAGAATGACGTACCATGATGGTGATGTACACCGCGATGAGCCGCACAGGCATTGTCGTGGTATACCCGTGCGCAACGCTGTTCCGCTTGGTTGGAATCGCCGCGGGAACTCGCGCACTCCGTCATCAACCTGGAGGGTCGCATGGCCGACCGGCCAAAACCGTTTTCATCAGAATGGATCACCGCTCCACCGCCCGCGCCAACGGCGCCGCATCTCTTTTCCGACCGCGTTCGCGCCATCATCACGCGTATCGCGCGGCCACTGCCGGGGGATCGAACCCTGTCGGTCTGGATGTTGCTGATCCTGGTGATTGGCTCGCTGCTTATGGCAGGGCCTCCGGGACAGGCGCATCTGAACGAGCTCGCGGCGATCGACCAGAACGCCACACCCGCGCCGGTGATTGACTGGGGCGAGCAGGAGGCAGCATCGGACGCGGCGTCGATCTCGACTGATTCGCTCGCGGTGACGGACGACGAGGCATCGGTCGCGCCGATCATCTCCACCCCGCCAGACCTGCAACTGGACCTGGGCCAGGCGCCCGAGCAACCCGCCCTGACACCCGATGGACTGCTGCCGGAATACCGGATCCTGACATACTACGGGTTCCCCGGCAACGAGAACATGGGCATTCTTGGCGAGCATGACATGCAGCGGGTGCTGGAGCTGCTGCGAGCCCAGGCGGCGGAGTACGAGGCCGCCGATCCCTCGCGACCGGTGATGATCGCGTTCGAAGTGATCGCCTCGGTCGCGCAGCCGGAGCCGCAGACCGACGGCAGCTTCCTGCTCGATACCCCGTCGGAGCTACTGGATCAATATGCCGAGTTCACGGCGGCCAACGATATCCTGCTGTTCCTCGATGTTCAGGTTGGGCGCCGCACCGTCGAGGCCGAGATCGAGGGCATCCGGCCATGGCTGGAGTTGCCTCACGTACACCTGGCGATCGACCCGGAGTTCGCCATGGAAGAAGGGCAGATACCCGGCGATCATATCGGCCAGATCGACGCTACCGATATCGCGTTCGCGCAGCGTTGGCTGGTGGACCTGACGACCGAGATGGGCATCCCGCCCAAGGTGCTGATCGTGCATCAGTTCCACTACACCATGATCGACAACAAGGACCAGGTCGAGCCGATGGCCGGAGTCCAACTGGTGATCGATGCCGATGGGTTCGGGCCGCCAGCCACCAAGACGGAGGCCTACGCGGTGATGATCGGTCAGATGCCGATCGAGTATCACGGCGTCAAGCTGTTCTACAAGCAGGATGTTCCGCTGATGACGGCGGAGGAGATTCTCGATCTGGAACCGGTTCCAGACCTGGTGATTTATCAGTAGCCAACAGGAAAACGGACCGGCTGCGTCAACGTGTGCGGTGTTTCGTCGCGAGCAAGTTGGCAAACTGCACACGAACCGCAATGTGTCATGCTGAGCGTAGTCGAAGCATCTCAAATCCACTGGACCTCAAGTATCCAGGATTGAGCCCCATGAACATCGGGATTCTTCGACACGACGACTTCGTCTTCGGCTCAGAATGACAATGCGGTTGTGAGCGGGCCATGGGGTGAAACGAATCTATGGGGAAGATCTTTGTCCTCGATGAGGACGGGATTGAGGAATTATTGCGGACCGCCCTGGTCGGGCGGATCGCCTGCTGCCGGCACGACGGCGGGCGCCCGTACCTGGTGCCGCTCGCCTACGGCTACGACGGCGAGAGCGCCTACGCGATCAGCGGGCCGGGGCGCAAGCTGGCGATCATGCGCGAGCAGCCGCTGGTGACCTTCGAGGTCGACGAGGCCACCGCCGAGGACCGGTGGCGCTCGGTCATTGCCGACGGCGAGTTCGAGGAGATCAACGATCCGGACGAGAGATCGCGGGCGATCGCGATCGTCGCGCCATCTTCGGGACCCATTTCAGTATCGCCGGGCGCGATCGTGTACCGGGTCCGGCTCACGAACAAGACTGGCCGGTTCGAGGTACCCGATGACGAAGCGCACCTGCACGAGAGATAGTTCCAGGCGGACTGACGCGTTGGTCAGGTTCTTGCGTGGACTACACCACACACGGACGAACCGGCACGAAAATACCGTTGAGCACTTGACGAACATGGTCTTGACGGAGTAGAACAAGCGTACTTGAGCCATCGACGATAGACGCGGGCGGGTCCAACCGCCGCGACAGGCATATCAAGCGGTCGTGTCGTACGTGTTCGTGAACCCATCGTAGCTGGCTGAAGGTCCGTAGCGTACGGCTCTCTCGTACGCGTACAACAGGAGGAACTCGTGAAGCGTTTTCATCCAAATCCGGTAAACAATCTGTATCGTGACGCCGTCAATGGCCGGTTGTCACGTCGCGAGGTCATGAAGCGCGGTACCGCGCTCGGTCTCAGCTCGGCCCTGATGGGGACGATGCTGCGAGCCGAGTCCATTGGCGCCCAGGCAACGCCCGACGCCAGCCAGCCTCTTGGGTACACCATTCCAAGTGCCGATGATCTTCAGGCAGAGCTCGAGCTCAGCACGGATTTCGCCGGAACCGAAATCAACTGGATGGGCGGGGCCGATGGTCCTGGCGTAGCCTATGACGAAGCCGTGGTCGCCCGATTCAATGAGATCACCGGCATGCAAGTCAACTATCTTATGGGCGCGGAGTCGGCCACTGACCGGCTCACCTTCTATCTTCAGACGATGGCGGCACAATCGTCCGACATCGACGCGGCCCAGATCGACGTGATCTGGCCAGGCATAATGGCGCCGCACGCGGTGGACCTGAGCGACGTGCTCCAGGAAGGCCACTTCCAGCGCATTGTCGACAACAACACCCTGAACGAGACGGTAGTCGGTATTCCCTGGTTTACGGACGCCGGGCTCCTGTACTCCCGCACCGACTTGCTCGAGGAGTACGGGTTCGAGGGTCCGCCGGAGACGTGGGATCAACTCGAAGAATACGCGATGACGATCATGGAAGGTGAGATCGCAGATACGCCGGAATTCACTGGCTTTGTCTGGCAGGGCGCGGCCTACGAAGGTCTCACCTGCAACGCCCTCGAGTGGCAGGTTTCACACGATGGCGGGCAGATCATCGATCCCGATAGCGGCGAAGTAACCGTCAATAACGAGAACGCGATCGCCGCCTTCGAGCGCGCCGCTGGCTGGGTCGGTGGCATCTCGCCGTCAGCCGTCACCGGCTACATGGAAGAGGATGGACGCACCGTCTGGCAGGGTGGCGCTTCGGCGTTCATGCGCAACTGGCCGTACGCCTACGCGCTGGGCCAGGAAGAAGGCTCGGCCATCGCCGACAACTTCACCGTTGGCCAGCTTCCATCGGGCACCGAGGGCGGGGAAAGCGCCGCGACCCTTGGCGGGTGGCAGATGTTCGTCTCCACCTATTCCGAGAACCAGGAAGCCGCCAAGGAATGGGCTCGCTACATCACGAGCCAGCCCATGCAGAAATCGCGGGCGATCGAGCGGGCCAACCTGCCGACGTACGGTGATCTCTACTCTGATCCGGACGTGCTCGCGGCTCAGCCCTACTACGAGGATCTGTTCCCCGTCTTCTCGGAGGCTTCGGTCCCCCGTCCGTCGACCGTGTCAGCTGACTTCTACAACGATGTCTCCATTGCCTATTTCACTGCGGTGAGCCAGATTCTCGGCGGTGGCGATGCGGCATCGCTTGTTGAGAACCTGCAGGCCGACCTTGAAGATATCATGAGTGAGCTGTAGACAGCGCACACACATACGACATGTTGAACCCCTGACAACGGCGTGAGGTGGTTCAACCGGGTGGGGGCTTCGGCTCCCGCCCGGTGCCGCATATCGCATGGTTCCACAAGCTGAGGGGGATACGACATGGCGTCGGACCAGCAAGCTGCACAAATCACTACCGCCGCCGAAGTTGAGGAACAAGCAACCTCGGAACACAAGAAATCGTTTCGCGACCGCGGCACGCTGGCCCGGCAGCAGGAACGGCTCGGCTGGATACTGGTGGTACCGGTACTGGTCGTGATAGCCATCGTGGCGATCTACCCACTAATCGAGACGTTCAGGCTGAGCTTCACCGATACCCGCCTGGCAAGCATCCGCGAGCCGAACTATGTCGGTTTCGCGAATTACCGGAACACGCTTGATGATCCCCAGTTCTGGTCGTCCATGCAGAACACGGCCATCTTCACCGTCGCCACGGTGACGCTGGAGACGTTGCTCGGGATGATTATCGCCCTCACCATCCATTCCAATTTTCGGGGCCGCGGCATCGTGCGGACATCGATGCTGGTGCCGTGGGCGATTCCGACAGTGGTCTCATCGCTCCTGTGGGAGTGGATGTTCCATGATCGTTTCGGCGTCATTAACTCCATTCTGAAGCAGCTTAATTTGATGGACGAGAGTACGTTTCTTGCTTGGGCAGCCAACCCTTCAACGGCGCTCGGGGCGGTGATCGCGGTCGATGTCTGGAAAACGACGCCGTTCATGGCGCTGCTGCTGCTGGCGGGGCTGCAGGTGATCCCGACCGATGTCTACGAGGCGGCCTATGTCGACGGCGCCAGCAAGATCCAGCAGTTCTTTCACATCACGTTGCCCTTGCTCAAGCCGGCGTTGTTGGTGGCGTTGATCTTCCGCACGCTGGACGCGTTCCGGGTATTCGACATGATTTTCGTCCTGAACGGATACGCGTTGGATACGATGTCGATCGCCATCTATACCCAGCAACAATTGATCGCTTCGCAACGCATCGGAGAAGGTTCAGCGCCAGCGGTGCTCATCTTTCTAACCATCGGTACTCTGGCGTTCATCTACACCCGGCTGATCAAGGTGGAGGAGGGATAGCATGGCAACCGTAGCTCCACGCATCGACTCGGTCCAGACCTCGGAGGAGGATCTGGAGCGGATTCGCAGAAACTACCAAAAGAAGTCCAGTTGGCCAGTGAGCAGGATCGTCCAGAAGGTTTTCTTCTGGCTGCTGATTGCATTCATCCTGGTCTAC
>JACCVC010000280.1 GCA_013698305.1 Chloroflexia bacterium | reverse complement strand
TGGCGGCGCTGTTCTCGGCGGTTGCCTTCGAGTTTGGCCCATTCCTCTTTGGCCAGACTGACTGCTGCACGGTCGGCACCAAGACCACGGCGTTTTACCCGCTGGCCTTCCTCGGCGTTGAGTTGGCGCTCAGGGCGAAGACATGGCCGACGAAGCTTGGCGCGTGGGTGCTTGGCGGATTTGCGATCAGCCAGATGTTCCCCGCCTGGCTGGGCCAGGGTATCGTCAATTCGCTCATCCTGATTGCGGCGTGGGTCGTCTTCAGAACCCTGATCACGCCACCAGAGGCTGGCTGGAGCGTGAAAGAGCGTCTGGCCCAAATGTTTACGACCGGGCCGGCCGTGCTGGTCATCGGCTTGCTGCTCGGAGCCGCGGGGTTGCTGCCTCGCCTGGCCGCCAACGCGGAATCCAACAATGCGGGTGGTACCTATGAAGACACCCCTGGAGCCGGCAGCTATCCCTTTCATACCCTTGCCTCGGCGCTCAGGTCGATCATGTCGGATGCGCCGAACAGCAGAGGGACATCCCTGTGGGGAATCGTCCTCATCCTGATGGTGCTGGCCGTGTTCCTGATGCGGCGACGTTCGGTCATTCCCTTCTTTGCGGTCGTCGCCGTGGTGATTCCGGCTCTCGCGATGGGGGCGCCGATCATCTCCGATCTGTTCTACCTGCTGCCGCTGTACGAGCAGATTCACACCCACAGTCCAGGGAGGGTCTTCTGGCTCTATCCGTTCATCCCCGCGATGCTGGCAGGTGCCGCCGTAAACGAGCTCCCGCGACTGCGAACCATGCGCGCCAGGTGGCTGATCGCCGTCATTCCGCTTGGGCTTGTGGCCCTCGCCGGGCGGTATATGGAAACCGAAGGCAACATCGAGCTGGGAACGTGGTATTGGACCACGGCAATCCTTGCGACACTCCTGGTGATCGTGGTCGCGTTGATGCCTTCAGCCGCGGATCGCGCGGATCGGCGGCGCATTGTCCATGGCGTTTCAGTGGCGCTTGTCGCGCTGGCGTTCCTGCTGCCCAACTGCCTCGATATCGTGAGGACCCTGCGTCAGGACGACCCGCCTCCAGGCGAACTGGTGATGTGGGGCAACGATGAGTGGATGCAGGAAATCATTCACGAGTCCCTCCGGGAGGACGATCCTGGTGGGGCAGGGGAGTTCCTTCAGCGGCGGCAGGCGAGTGAGCTACCTTTCCGCTTTATCGCCTACGGCGGCATGTACCATCCGGACACGGTCCGGCGCAGCTATCCGCAGCGCCGTCTTGAGCCGGCGATGGTGGCGATTCTCCAGAACTCGCGGGCAATGCAGCTCGATCTCGAGACGACCCAGGGATACAACCCGCTCCAGCCGTTGGTCTACCAGGAGTTCATCCACGCCCTGAACGGTCAGCAGCAGGACTACCACTTCGCGAATCTGCTCTACACGGGCGTCACTTCGCCGTTGCTCGATCTGCTGAATGTCCGCTATATCGTTGTCGATCGGAACATCCCTGAGATGCGTGACGACCATTTGGCACTGGCCGCAATCCGAACCGAGGTCTACCGGGACGAGGACGTTATCATCTATGAGAGCCCGACGGCGCAACCCCGGGCATGGATGGTGTATGACGTTCGGTCCAGCCCCGAGCAGATGGGCCTGTCGCGGCTGGCGAGCGGCGAGGTGGATGGCGCGGAGGTTGCGTACGTCAAGGGCGAGCCTCCGACCTTCTCCCCTCCAGCAGACGGAGAGGAGCCGGAGGTGACGGTGGCAAGCTGGTCGCCCGACGGCATGAGGCTGGATGTGTCCAGTTCCGGCGAGGGACTCCTCGTCGTCAGCCAGGTGTACTCCGAGGGTTGGAAGGCCACCGTCGACGGAGAAGCGGTCGACGTGCTCCAGACGGATCACGCGTTGCTGGGAATCCCGGTGGAGCCGGGCGAGCGCACGGTTGAACTGCGCTATCAGCCGGACGCCCTCACGCTCGGCCTGTGGATCAGCGGGATCGCTGGCGCTGGCTCCATCGCGGCGCTCGGCTACGCCGGCTGGGCAGGGGTGTCCCGGCGCGAGTCGTTGTCATCAATGGGGAAGGGAGTTGCCTGATGTGGAACGGGCGTACCGTATCTGTCGTGCTTGGCACCTATGCCGAAAGGGATTCCATTCGAGCCGTTATCGATGGCTTCTTCGCCACGGGGCTGGTCGATGAAGTGCTTGTGGTAAACAACAATGCCCAACCCGGGACCAAAGAGGAAGTCGACAAGACCGACGCTCGTCAGGTCTTCGAGTCGAAGCAGGGTTACGGGCACGCCTATCAGCGTGGGCTCGACGAAGCGACCGGAGACCTCCTCATCCTTGCGGAGCCGGATGGCACATTCCTGCCGAGGGATGTGGCCAAGCTCCTCACCTATTCCGACGATTGCGA
>JACCVC010000271.1 GCA_013698305.1 Chloroflexia bacterium | reverse complement strand
GTCGATCGAGATCTCGAGGTTATTCGAATCCATGCCCGGCATCGCCGCCAGGATTGTCAACGTATCCTCGGTAGCATAGACATCGAGCGGAAAGGACGACCGATGATCGGTGCCGCTGCTCGACCAGATCGACCGCATCTGGCCGGGGACAAAGCTTTCGTTGAACAGACGATCCATCGCGTCTCGCAGGCTTACAACATCATTGGCAACAGAGCTTCCTGAAAATCGAGTAACCATGAGTGCGTCTCCTTGTGCAGCTATTGGACGATTCACGTCCATCAAGAAGCGAAAACCTCCATCACCTGGCGATCGGCTTGCTTCGATACCGACGCGCCTTTGTGATCGCCATTAGTATAAAGTCTTACATGGTTCATGTCAAGTGTTGGATGCAGCTGGACGCACCTATTCAGCCACGACCTCAGTGTCCTGATTGAAGTCAGGTTCTCGAACCAGCAACCACCGCGTCAACATCGGCTACGTCCGTCGCCTCCTCCAGGAACCAGAACGACCAGAGTTCTGCCAGGTCCTGTCCCGACGCCTCCTCGAACAGCCCCAGGACATCGTCGGGCGCAAAGTGGCGGTCGGCGTATGTCGAGCCCAGCGCCAGCAGCGCCTCGAAGAAAGCATCGTCGCCGATCTCCTGACGGATCGCCTCGAACCCGACCCCCGCCTTGCCGTAGACCAGGAACGAATGGACCACCCCGCTCCGATCGTCGCTGATCGGCCGATCGACGACGCCGTCCTGAGTGCCGTTGGTAAAGGCGCGATACGGACCGGCCACGAACCCGCCCATCACCAGCACCGCCTCGTCCGCGCCGTCGCGCTCCCGCACGATCGCGACGACCAACGTGTTGACCAACCCCTCCGTGAGAAACGTGTGGTCGTTGGAGTTGGTCCCGATCTGCGCCGCCAGCCATTGATGACCAAGCTCGTGATAGATCACCAGCTCCAGCCCAGTCGCCTCGGCGTCGTCCAACACGCCATCGGCAACGATGCTCTCCAGGTCGAACCAGATGACCTGATCCCACGACACCGCTAGCGCGCCGGTCAGGATCACCGCGGTGAGATCGAGTTGCTCGTCGCTGGGCAATCCAAACCAGTTGGCGTACAGCGGCAACGCGGTCCGGGTGCGTGCTTCAATAAAGGAGAACATGCCCGGGAGTGACCACGCCGTCGGCAGCGTGATCGTCACCGACTGCCCGTCAACGTCGAACGATGATGCAGTCACATCCGCAGCCGGCATCGCCACCATCGCGAACTCCCGCAGACGCGTCTCGCTGAACGTCGTCGTCGCGTAACCGTCCCGGTCGCTCGGGCTCACCACCTCGTCCCCGGACCCGATCAGCAGCAACTCCGCCGGATGCTCGACCGACATCGAGTAGTTCGCGGTCGTGGAGGCAAAGGTGGGATCACCAAAGCTCGTCGGCGGATCGAGATACCAGCCCTCGTCCGCCTCCCACCCGGCAATCACCGGGTACCAGTCGGCCAGCGCCCACCAGTTGGGCTCCGGGAGGTGCTGGAGAATGCCGAAAGAGCCGCTAAGGTCGACCGGGATCGCGGTTTCGAACGCCAAATCCACGCGAACTCGCTCATTCGGCCCAACAGCATCTCCGAGCTGCACGGTCATCACCGTCGGATCATCGGCGATCGACGGCGTGACGGGCATGCCATCGACGCGAGCGGAGTTCACGATGATCGATCCGTCGCCGTAGTGCTTCCCGTTCGGGTAGAGCCGAAAGGGCAACGATCGCTGCGTCGTGCCGGTGGCGTTGACCCAGTCCAGTTGCAGCAAGCCTCCGATGGTCGACGCCTCGGCGTCGAACTCGACCTCCAACTCGTATGTAGGGTGTCGTTCCGGGATGGGCGCCGCGGGGGTGTTGGCTACCACCGGCCCAGCCAATCCTGCGATCAGGAGCACGGCAATCAGCGACAATCGAAGCGGCATCTTTCGGTCCCTCGCTCTACCTCACGGCATGGCGCCGATGAAGTCCAGACAACTCTGCCATACCCACGATGATCTTCCTGTGCGACGGCTCGGGCCGTGTCCAGCCTCCCAGGGCAAAACGCGAAGTTACGGAGCCTTCTGACAGTTGCCTCGTATTCGACAGGTGTGTACGAACACTACGGAATGTCTGAAGCGCTTTGACCCACGGCGCCATATGTGAGAAAGTAGCAGCATTGGAACGTACTAGCTGGAACGCGAGCGTGACCAACGCCGGATGGCAGATGGTTGCACGCTCCTCGGGATCCATTGGATAGACTGCCCGGTCTGTTGCTCCAACAACTGGATCAATCCCGATTCCGCCTGTCGTTTCGGTCACACAGCGTCGGCAGCGGTGCCGATGTCGAGTTGGTCGGCCACGATCCCCGACCAACGTACCGAGAAGGAGACCCCATGACGAAACGGAAACGCTCAGTCGCGCTCCTGATGTCGTTCATTCTTGTCGCTACCAGTTTCGGCGGATTCCTGGGAGCCTCAGGCGCTGGCGCTCAGGATCGCGAGACACTGGTCTTCGGCATCAACGCCGCGGACATCGGCAACCTAGATCCTCACTACGCTTCCGCCACGCAGGACCGCGCGATTGTTGACATGGTGTTCAATGGTCTCGTTCGCTTCGTCCCGGGCACCGTGTCCGAGCTTGAGCCGGATATCGCGGCGGAAATGCCCACCGCCACCGAAAACGAGGACGGCACGCAGACATGGACGGTCGCGTTGCGTGACGACGTCATGTGCCAGCCAAGCTCCGAGACCGAAGCCTATCAACTGACCTCAGCTGATGTCGTCTTCTCTCTGCAGAAGGCAGCCAGTGACGACACCTCTAACTACGCATCCGCCTATGCCGGCTGGACCGTCGAAGCCGTTGACGACCAGACCATCGAGATCACGGTGGAGACGCCGGTGTCGGATGCGCTGTTCCTGCCGACCATCGCCAACTACTCTGGCGGATTCATCATCTGCCAGCAGCCGTTCGAGGCCCTCGGCGCGGATGGCTTTATCACCAACCCAGTGGGCACGGGCCCGTTCATGTTCCAGGAGTACACTCCGCAGAACAGCGTGGTCCTCGCCGCCAATGACGACTACTTCCGCGGCGCCCCGGCGCTCAGCGGAGTTGAGGTCCGCTTCATTGCCGATGGTACCACCCGCGAGCTAGCGCTCCAGTCGGGCGAGCTTCACGTGGCCGCCGGCCTCCCGGAAGCGCAGTGGGCCGACCGCGTCAGTGAGCAGGAAGGTGTCGTCGTAGACGTCTTCGGCGTCGGCGAAGTGCTGTTCCTCAACATCAACACCACCATCGAGCCATTCGACGATCCGCTGGTGCGCGAAGCAATCATGCTGGCCATCAGCCGCGAAGGTCACATCGCCCTTTCCGGCGCGCCGGTCGGCGAAGCAGTTTACTCCCCGGTCCCCGCCCAGCTGATGGAAGGTGGCCTGACCGAGGAAGAAGCGACCGAAGCCGACGTCAATTACGAGCAGGACACCGCGCGAGCCATGGAACTGTTGGCGGAAGCTGGCTATGAGGACGGTTTCGAGATCGATCTCGTGACCTCCGAAATGGACTCGTACCGCCTTAATTACGAGGTGCTCGCCGATGAGCTCCGCCAGATCGGCGTCACGGTCAATCTGGAAGTCGTCCAGCACGCCGCGATGCACGAGCTTATCCGACAGGACGAAAACGCGCTGACCTTCTACGTCGCCTACCGCCCGAACGCGGATGTCTACCTCTCGCAATTCTTCACCGAGGAAGGCGGCGTTACCAACTTCTCGAAGTACGATGTGAGTGATCTGGTCGAGGAGGCCCGCGCCACGACAGATTCCGCCGAGCAGGCAGAGTTGTGGAAGCAGGCGAACATCAACCTCCAGCAGGACTTCGCCGGGTACGGCATCCTTCTGGTCAATCAGGTCTATGCCCGCCAGGATACCGTTGACTACGGCCACGAGCTGAACGCGGTGATCAACCTCTACCCGGGCATCGACGAGACGACATCGATCAGCGGTGATTAGCTGAACAGACCGATTGGGTCCGTGAAGCAAGCACGACAGGCGCCGCTCGGCTCAGTGCCGACCGGCGCCTGTTCCATCTGCGATGCGGCAATACAGTACAGTAGAGACTATCGACCGTTATACGGTTTCCGGCAGATTCCCATACGTTCTACCTTAACCATCTCGCAGGGGAGGACACAAGGTCGGTCCCTACGAACCGTTTGCTGGTCAGTCATTCGGATTTTATATTACAGAGACGTAGCTGAGAGGCGAGTGTAACGTCCATGTTGAGGCATATCTTCAAACGCCTGCTGCTGGCGATCCCCACCATGTTCGTGGTCGTCACCATCATCTTTCTGCTGGTGCGGGTGATTCCAGGGGACCCCGCCCGAGCCGCCCTTGGCGACTACGCCAGTGAAGAGGCCATCCAAAGCCTGCGCGAGGATCTGGGCCTTGCCGATCCGCTGTGGCAGCAGTACATCACCTATTTGGGGAATCTCATTCAAGCCGACCTCGGCACCAGCATGGTGACACGCGACTCCACCTGGGATCAGATCCAGTTCGTCCTCCCGCACACCCTGGAGCTCACGATTGCGGCCGTGCTGCTCGCGCTCGCTTTTGGCATTCCGATCGGCGTCATTGCCGCCGTCAGGCAGAACTCGGCGGCCGACTACGTGGGCCGTGTGGTGTCGTTGTTGGGGCTCTCCATTCCGGCGTTTTTCCTGGGGCTGTTGCTGATCTATTTCTTTTCGGCGCAGATGGGCATCTTTCCCGCCATCGGTGCGGGCAATTTTTCCGACCCGGTCGACAACGTCTACCATCTGGTCCTGCCAGCGGTGTCGCTGGGCCTGATCGAGATGGCGTACGTCTCCCGCATGACGCGATCGGTCATGATCAACGTGCTCTCGGATGACTACGTTCGCACCGCGCGGGCCAAGGGGCTTCTCGAACGCGTCGTCCTGATGAAGCACGCCTTTCGGGCGGGGCTGGTGCCGATCATCTCGCTGATCGGGATCTTTGTCGTCGGCCTGATCGGCAGCTCGGTGCTGACCGAGGAAGTGTTCGCCCGCCCCGGCCTCGGCAAGCTGATGATCGGCGCGATCAAACAGCGTGACTACACCCTGCTCCAGGCGATCATGGTCATCTATGCGTTCTTCATTGTCGTCATCAATATCATTGTCGACATCATCTACACCGTGGCCGACCCACGCGTGAGGTACGAGTAATGGCGCAGGCATCGATAGCAGGCGCCGGTTCCGCGGGCCAGAACGGAGCGCCAAATATCTCGCTGGTGTCCCAACGCACCCGCGCCTGGAGAACCTTCCGACGAAACAAGTCAGCGCTTTTCGGACTCGGCATGATCGTCCTGGTGATCGCAATCGCCGTGCTGGCGCCGCTTCTCGCGCCCTATGACCCGATCGTTCAGGACACCGTCAACCGGCTCGAGCGACCCAGTTCCGAGCACTGGCTGGGGCTCGACCACTTTGGTCGCGACGTCCTCAGCCGCATCATCTATGGAACGCAGGTCGCCCTAATCATCGGCATTGCCTCGGTCGCCCTTGGTGGAGTCCTCGGCACCGCCATGGGCATCGTCGCCGGCTACTTCGGTGGCCGCATCAGTAGCCTGATCATGCGCGTCGTCGACATCCTGCTGTCGTTTCCGGATCTGATCACCGGCCTGCTGGTGGTCGCCGTTCTCGGCACTGGCATGACCAAGCTGATCATCGCCATTGGATTGACCATCGCCCCTCGGTTCGCCCGCATCGCCTATGGCCCTACCCTGTCGGTCAAGGAAAAGGAGTTCGTCGAGGCGGCGCGAGCGCTCGGGCAACGCACCCGGATCATCCTCAGCCGGCACATCTTGCCGAACGTCGCTGGCGAGTTGCTGGTGCTCGCCAGCCTGTGGACCGCGCAGGCAATCCGGCTGGAAGCGAGCCTCAGCTTCGTCGGGCTTGGCGTGCAGCCACCAACCCCAACCTGGGGCCAGATGATCCGCGACGGCACGGTCTACCTGACCAACTTTCCACTGCTCGCCATCGCTCCCGGCGTCGCGCTGTTGTTCACCGTCTTCGCCTTCAACCTCGTCGGCGACGGACTCCGCGATGTCCTCGATCCCAAATCGAAATGACCTGAATTAGATGGCAATACGTAGGCAGACCTTGTGTCTGCCCGGTTCGCCGCTTGCGGCGGGCAATGCACCGGAATGGCGACCTCAACCCTTGATACAATCACTTGTGAACACTCGACCGGATGTCATCATCGTGGGAGGCGGCATCAGCGGTGTCGCCACCGCCTGGGAGCTCGCCCACCACGGCGTCCGCACAACCCTGCTGGAGGCGGGCGACCTCGCCAGCATGGCCTCCGGCTGGACCCTGGCTGGCGTGCGCCAATCCGGGCGGCATGCCGCTGAGCTACCGTTGGCGGAAGCGGCGGTCAAGCGCTGGTCCCAGCTCGCGGAGGAGCTTGATGCCGATGATATCGAATATCGCCAGGGTGGCAACCTCCGTCTCGCCCTGACCGAGGATGACGTTCCGGTGATCCGGAAAGTCGTCGAGGATGGAAGGCGCGCCGGGATAGAGATGCACTTCCTCGATTCCAACCAGGCGATCCGCGAGATCGCCCCGGCGCTTGCGAGCGACATCCCCGCCGCGTCATGGTGCCCGACCGACGGGCAGGCCAATCCCGGCAAGACGATGCTTGCCTTCGCCGAGGCAGCCAGACGCGTCGGCGCCGAGATTCGGGCCAATACGCCGGTTCACTCGTTGGTAACGTCAGGCTCTCGCGTCACGGGCGTGCAACTCGATGGAGAGGTGCTGGAGGCAGGCACGGTCATCGTCGCCGCCGGAATCTACACACCGGCGTTGCTGAAACCGCTTGGACTCGACATTCCGATGAACGTCACGCTGGTGCCGGCGATCCAGACCGTCGCCGTCGAGCCGACGCTTGCCCAGGTGCTTGGCCAGGCTGGCGGCGGGGTCGCCTTGCGACAGCAAGTGTCGGGCCAGTTCCGCATCACCGGCATCGCCAGCGACTGGCGGCATGAGCGCCACACACATGACAACGTGCAGCCATCGCTGGCGCAGATCCGGGAGCTGATCGGGGCGGCCCTGCGGCTGATTCCGAATCTCGAAGATATCGCCGTCAACACCACCTGGGGCGGGCTGATCGACAAAACGCCCGACGCGATTCCGGTGATCGAGCGGACCCCGGAGTACGACAATCTCGTGATCGCCACCGGCTTCAGTGGACACGGATTCTGCCTCGGCCCGATCACCGGCGAGATTCTCGCCGACCTCGCCGTCGAAGGCGTCACCTCGCATCCCATCGCCACGTTCAGCCGATCCCGCTTCGCCGCCGGGGTGGCTGACGATGGCGTGACGCTGCACGGATAGAGCGTTGTTGCTGCCGCCAGACGTGGAACATGCGTCGTGCCTTAGCATCGGGCCGAAAGTGCCCGATGTTTGGCCAACAAGGAAACGACGGCCACTGTCGGGCCGACGCTACACGACCGACGATCCTGGCTTGCTGAACATTCGTGTCAGCCCAACGACTGGCATCACCAGCACGGCCATCGCCACTCGGCCGTTGCTGTGGCTACGCGGTTGCAGGACATCACCCGGATACCGCAGATTATTGCGCAGGTGACCGGCGACCATCCGCATTGGCAGGCGGCGGTTACTCACCTCCACCATGATATTCCGATTGACCGTCCCACGTTCGAGGGTCGACATCATTTGTATACTCCCATCGTTCTGATGCTGAATCCGTCCAAGGCGCAGCGTTGGCGCTGACATCGTGATGTCCATTGTCTGGATTTCTCGTACCGGCCACATCCGCAATTATCCGTAG
>JACCVC010000246.1 GCA_013698305.1 Chloroflexia bacterium | reverse complement strand
GGTCCACCGATCTCTACACGCTCCCGGTGGGGCTCGCCCAGTTCCGAGCGCAGTTCAACACCAACTGGCCGGTGCTGATGGCGATCGCGGTGATCACGACGGTACCGATGGCTATTTTCTTCGTGGTGTTCCAGCGGTACTTTATAGCCAGCAACGTGACCTCCGGCATCAAGGGGTAGCGCCGTTGATGCCCAGGTCGCAGTTGCACCGGCAATCGCTCTGTACCGTGAAGGATTACCGTGTTCGATCTTGACCTGACCCTGAAGAACAACGAACTGTTTCTGGTCGGCCGCTCCGAAACGTGCGGAGGCATGCACGAGGCGGGACTGTACCTTCGGGATACCCGCTTCCTCAGCACATTCACCGCGACCGTTTCCGGTGTCCCGCTCGACGTGCTATCGGTGCAGACACTCTCCGCGTCGGAAGCGATCATCACCAGCACCACGCAGTCGGGCCATGAGGATCGCACGGGCATTCCTGGATCCGATCTGGTGGTTCTCCAGCGGATCAGGCTCGGTGCCGCGCTGAATATCACGTTCGAGGCTCAGGCGTTTGGCGGTTGGGCGTCGACGGTGACGCTGGACATCGAGATGGCGGCGGACTTCCGCGATATGTTCGATGTCCGTGGCATGACGCCGAAGCAGCGTCCCAGGCTCCATCCGCCCGAGGTTCTCGCGGATCGCACCGTTTCCTTCTCGGCTACCGGCTCCGACGGCCAGACCGCGAAACTCGATGTTGGGTCCGAACCATCGCCGCTTCGTGCCGGCATCGCATCAGGGGACCGCGTCTCGGACAACGGAGCGGTCCCGGTAGCGATGGCCTTTTCGCTCGACCTGGCGCATGGCGACTCCGCCATTGTGGACCTGTCACTCTTGCCCACTCCGGTCGGCGCTGCCCATGAAGCGGAAGAAGCGGGGCGCCTCCGCCTGAAAATCAGCACGGACAATCGGGATCTGGAAGCGATGGCGCTCCGGGCCGATCTCGACCTGGCAATGCTGCAGACGGACTTTCCGGAAGGCAGCATGCCGTCGGCGGGAATCCCGTGGTTCATCGCGCCGTTCGGTCGCGACAGTCTGATCGTGGCGTTGCAGACGATGCAGACCTATCCGGAGCGGGCATGGGCGACGCTGCGCGTGCTGGCGGCAAATCAGGGTGATCGGCTCGACGAGTTCCGGGAGGAAGAGCCGGGCAAGATCCTGCACGAGATTCGCTACGGCGACATGGCCCGGACCCACCAGATTCCGCACACGCCGTACTTCGGCTCGATCGACTCAACCCCGCTGTTCGTGATGACCTTTGCCCAAGCCTGGCGCGTGCGCCAGGACGAGGGGATGTACGACGAGCTGGTTCCCCACATCCGCAGGGCGCTGGCCTGGATCGAGGAGTATGGCGATCTCGATGGTGATGGCTTGGTCGAGTTTGGCGCGAAGGCCGAGGACGGGGTTCACATCACCCAGCAGGGGTGGAAGGACAGCCACGACTCGCTGCATTGGGCCAACGGCGACCAGGTGGAAGGTCCGGTCGCGCTGGTCGAGGTGCAGGGGTACGTGTACGCCGCCTATGCCTGGATGGCTGACGTGGCGACGATGCGCGGCGACGAGGGCTGGGCGGCCGAGCTTCGCGACAAGGCCGACCGGGTGCGCAAGACCGTCGAGGACACGTACTGGCTGGAGGGGGAGGGCTACTATGCTCAGGCGCTCGACGGCAACAAACGACCGGTCGACGCGATCAGCTCCAACCCCGGCCACCTGCTGTTCTGCGGGCTGCCCTCACCGGAACGGGCGGCGCTGATGGTCGACCGGCTGATGCGTGGCGACATGCTAACCCGCTGGGGCATTCGCACCCTGAGCAGCGCGATGGCCACCTACAACCCGATGAGCTACCACAATGGCAGCATCTGGCCACACGACAACAGTCTGACGATATGTGGGATGAAGGCTTTTGGCTTCGACGAGGCGGCATCGACCGTCGCCGAATGCCTGATCCGGTTGAGCGTCCACGACCCCGAGCGCCGCCTGAGCGAGCTCTACTGTGGCTTCGACAGCGACGACGACCGCCTCGGGCCGGTCAACTATCCGGTAAGCTGCCGCCCGCAGGCGTGGGCGGCTGGCTGTGCGCATCTCATTGTCCGCACGATGCTCGGCCCTCATTGAGCCAGCGAAACATCACGTGATACGAAATCCGGATGATCAATTCGCGGAAAACCGTAGGGGCGAGTTCCGTCAGGCTTGTCCTGAGCGGAGTCGAAGGAACTTTCGCCCGGTTCGCCGCCTGCGGCAGACACTCCGTCATGGCGGCGCGGTCGAGAGACATCATGCCTGGGCCAGCTTCGGTCCCTGTTCGCACCACCGCCGGAAGTCGGCAACTGCGGCGACCATGCCGCTCACGACAATCCGCACCGACCCGTCGGGCAGGTTCTCGGGCTGCGCATGGTCGCCGAGACGGGATGCCATCCGTCTCGCATTGACCCGATAGCCAACGCCCTGACCCGCCCTCGGATCCGAAGCGCGACGCGCACAAGATAAGCGTCGCCAGTCACCGTTACTCCCGTCTCGCAGCAAGTTATCCTCCGTCCTGTTGCGTGCGACCTGCTCAAGCATTGTGCGTGCCACCGACCGCCTGCTCGTGGGACCTGGCGAAACCCACCCCGCAAACGTCGATGCCCGCTGGCCCATGCCAGCGGGCATCGTCAGATCGGGGAGTGAGAGGCGCGCGGGTTAGGATGCGCTACCCCTCCTGCACACCGGGATTGTCGCGTTCGGTGACCCAGGTCGCCAGGTGGCTGACGCCAGAGTCGTATTGCTCCATGTTGTCCACCAGGTAGAAAACTGACCGCCAGAGGTCCTGCGTGACCTCGACCGCGGTGTAGCCACCATGGTTGGGGTCGAAGAACCTGATGTACTCGGCCCCTTCCTCGTATCCCTGGAGGAAGGTCGACGGCTCCAGCCCACCAGCGGTGATCGACGTGCAGATGTACTCGGATCCGATGTTCGGCGCATCGGGATCAGCCCAGTTCAGCTTCAGGTCGCTCGCCCAGGACGTATGGATATCACCGGTCAGCACGACTGGATTCGCGACCTGCTGATCGACGATGTGCTGGAGGATGCGCTGCCGCGCGGCGGGGTATCCGGTCCAGCTATCGTTGTAGAAGTCGATCACCTGCTGTTCGGGATCCGGAAAGTAGGCTTCCGCGAAATTAACTTGCTGGGCCATTACGTTCCAGGTTGCCGTGGAGTTGGCGAGCTTGTCGAGCAGCCATCGTTCCTGGTCAAGACCGAGCATCGTGGCGTTCATCGACGCCGGCGTGCGTGGGAACGTGCCGTCCCCGCTCGGCTGATCGTCACGGTACTGACGGGTGTCCAGCACCGTGACTTCCATCAAGTCGCCGAAGGTGAGCGACCGGTAGAGCGTCATGTCGGGACCAACCGGCAACGACCATGGCCGCAGCGGCATGTGCTCGTAGTAGGCCTGGTAGGCATCCGCCCGTCGCATCAGGAAATCGCTGACGTCGTCGTAATTTTCCGGGATCTCGTCGGCATAGTTGTTATCGACTTCGTGGTCATCCCAGGTCACCACCATCGGAGCGGACTGATGCACCGCCTGCAGATCGGGGTCGGTATGGTATTGCGCAAACCGGTTCCGATAGTTCTGAAGCGCGACAGTCTCGTCGCCGTTGTGAAGCCGGATGTTCTCCGGCTCGCGCACGTTGTAGTCGTTGGCCGCGTATTCGTAGATGTAGTCTCCCAAATGAAAGTTGACGTCGAACCGCTGCTCGGCCATGTCGCGATAGGCGACGAAGTAGCCATGCTCGTAATTGGAGCACGAGGCGAAGCCGAATCGCAGCGAATCAACGGCCTGGCCGCGTTCCGGCGCGGTCTTGGTTCGCCCGACCTGGCTCACTTCGTCGCCGACCATGAACCGGTAGAAGTACTCGGTGAATGGCTCGAGCCCGGTCACATCGACATGGACGCTGTGGGCCAGGTTGGGGTCGGCGACCGCGAAGCCGGTCTGCGCGACGTCGCCGAACTCTGCGTCCCGCGCGACCTCCCATCGCAGATCGTAGGGAATCGGGTCCATGCCGCCGCCGTCGAGCGGGGCGGGCGCGAGACGGGTCCACAGCACGACGCCTTGCGGCAGCGGCTCGCCAGAGGCGACGCCAAGCTGGAACGGGTAGGCGCCAAATCGCGCCGATGGCGTGTCGGTAAGATCGACGGGTGTCGCCTCCGGCGTGGCGGCTTGCCGGGCAAAGGCGCGGGTTGGCCCGCCCCGGTAGCTGACGCCAATGAGACCGGCGGCGCCAGCGGCGAATCCGGATTTCATGGCCAGGCGACGATTGGTGCGGCGTTTCAACATCTGCTCGAAATCTGCGCGCGAATTGATCATGGGCCCATTCCTCTCTTGTTACGCGATTGATCCGCCGTGGTCCGTACTGAAGACGTTCGGCGCATGTGACACTTGCAGCGTAGACTGGCGGGGAACCAATCCTCTTAACCGATCGTCAATTCCGTGCTAACCAAACGTGAACGCTTCACAGCGCGTCTCGGAGATTCATGGATATGAAAAACCCCGGACCGAGGTCCGGGGTTCCCTGTCTCGCGTTTCAGTTTGAGTATGTGGACCCGTTTCCGCTCGCGTCTTGCGCGATCAAGCCGTTTTGGCGTACTCGATCTCCTGCTCGTTGACGGTGAGTAGGATCGGGCGGGATCGGTTGTTGATCACGTTGGCGTCGACGATGCACTTCCGCACGTTGTCCATCGACGGAATCTCGTACATCACGTCCAGCAGCACTTCCTCGATCGCGGTGCGGAGACCGCGCGCGCCGGTCTTGCGCTCCTCGGCCTGGCGAGCGGTCGCCTCCAGCGCGTCGTCGGTGAAGATCAGCTCGACATCGTCGAGGGAGAAGAAGCGCTGATACTGCTTGACCGCCGCATTCTTCGGCTCGGTCAGGATTCGCATCAGGTCCTCGCGGGTGAGGTGGTTGAGCGATACCACGACGGGCAGCCGCCCGACGAACTCCGGGATCAACCCGTACTTCAGCAGGTCGTCGTGCGAGAGCTGGCTGAGCGGATTGACGATCTCCTCGCTCGTGCCAGTAGCCTCGCCGCCGAAGCCCATGAACCCCTGCTTACCGATGCGCTTGGTGACGACCTCTTCCAGACCCTCGAACGCGCCGCCGACGATGAACAGGATGTTGCGCGTGTCGATCTGGATGTATTCCTGGTGCGGATGCTTGCGGCCAGCCTGGGGCGGGACGTTGGCGACGGTGCCCTCGATGATCTTGAGCAGCGCCTGCTGCACGCCCTCGCCGGAGACATCGCGGGTGATGCTCGGGTTGTCCGACTTCCGGGCGATCTTGTCGATCTCATCGATGTAGATGATGCCGTGCTGGGCGCGGGCGACATCCCCCGCCGACTGGATCAGCCGCAGCAGGATGTTCTCGACATCCTCGCCGACGTAGCCGGCCTCAGTCAGCGCCGTGGCGTCGGCGATGCTGAACGGCACATCCAGCAGCCTCGCCAGCGTCTGGGCGAGCAGCGTCTTGCCGGATCCGGTCGGGCCGACCATCAGGATATTGCTCTTCTGCAACTCGATATCGTTGGCTTCCGCGTGCAACCCGGCGTTGATCCGCTTGTAGTGGTTGTATACGGCCACCGAGAGAATCTTCTTGGCCTGATCCTGACCGATCACATACTGGTTGAGCTTCTCATACAGTTCGCGAGGAGTCGGAATTCTGGTGATCCCCGTCTCGTCGGCGTCCGAGTTCGGCTCCTCCTCCTCGATAATCTCCCGGCACAGCTGGACGCATTCGTCGCAGATGTAAACCGAGTTGGGACCAGCGATCAGCCGCCGAACCTCTTCCTGACCCTTGTTGCAGAAGGAACACCGATAATGCACCCGAACACCTCATTGATTTCAAAAAACCGGCTTGCCAGTCGTCGCGTTGCTGCTGTCGATGCCGGTCTACGGTTTATCCGGCTTGGAGCCATTGGGACTTGTGCCGGCACCCGGCGCCATCACCTGGTCGACAATGCCATAATCCATCGCTTCCGGCCCGGTCATGTAGTAGTCACGCTGGGTGTCGTGCCGCACCTTGTCAAAATCCTGCCCGGTGTGGTCGGCCATGATCTGGGTCAGCGTCCGGGTGAGGTCCATCGTCTCCTTGGCGGCGATCTCGATGTCTGGCACGTTGCCGCGGAAGCCGGCGGAGCCCTGGTGGATCATCACCCGCGAGTTCGGCAGGGCAAAGCGCTTGCCCTTCGTGCCAGCCGCGAGCAGCACCGCGCCCATGCTGGCGCCCATGCCGATGCAGAGCGTCGACACATCCGGTCGGACCATGCGCATGGTGTCGTAGATCGCGAGCCCGGCGTACACCTGCCCTCCCGGTGAGTTGATGTAGAGGCGGATATCCTGCTCGGGGTCGTCGTGCTCCAGGAAGAGCATCTGGGCGATGATCACGTTGGCGACCTGGTCATCGATGGGGGTGCCGAGGAAGATGATCCGGTCCTTGAGGAGCCGGGAGTAGATGTCGAAGGCTCGCTCGCCACGGTTGGTGCTTTCGATCACCGTGGGGATCAGGTTTTCAATCTTGGGGATTTCCATGTGGTGTGCAGATCCTCTGGATGGCGGTTTCGCGTCATGGTCGGCAGCGTCCGCGACATTCCACTAATAAAGCCGATGTCGTCGGCGACCGTTGGCCGAAGTGTTATTCAATAATGATAATCCGACCTGTCGAATTCCTCACCTGACCATATGGCGAGGATGAGAGACTGGTGGGACCGACCTCCTGGATTTTACCATTTACCTATACATGGAACACCGTCGTAAGTTGCGTAGGGGCGGACCCCGAAGGGTCGTCCGCCCGGTGTGAGCGAAGCTCGCACATTGGTTTCGAATCGCACCCCATCCCTCTCAGATCGTCACATCGGTGTCATCACCTATTGTCCGCCGCAAGCGGCGAACCGGGTCGACAACCAGACCTCGGGCACAAGACGATTGGTCACAAGTTAAGGTTGCGAGCGAGAAATCAATGGCCCCGTCGGGTCATTCGCGCTGGCCTAAATACCGCGCCCCGTACCGCTGGTAGAAGGCCATTGCCGCCCGTTATCCGTACGTACAGACCGAAGCAGGCCGCATTGAGGTTCGATGGACCTTCGTCAACCGCGATGACGGCCCCTTGCAATCCCATCATAATCGCTAACTTGTGACCAATCGCACAAGACCCGAGGCTACATGGGTCGACCCCTGCGAATCAAGGCACTCGGCCCGGGTCTTCGGCGATCACCGCCCAGGGCTTGTCCCGCAGCCGCGTCATCAGTACAGTGAGCTGCCGCGAGCCGCTTCCCCGGAGCCGCCGGGCGATCGCATCGACGTCCCCGGCCAGGCCACGCCGCCGGACATCGACCGCACCCGCGTCCAACTTCCGCAGACGGACGGCGACCCTGCGCTCGTGCCAGGGCATCGAGTCCACCACCCGCAACGAACGCCCGAATGACGTCGAACCCTCCTGATCTACCAGCAGAAACGCGATCCGCTCATCGATCATCGTCGCGCCGAGTTGCCGGGCGAGGTCCTGCACCAGCCCGGCCCGCGTCACTGCGGGGTTCGGATCGATGATCGTCATGCCCGGTTCCGGAAGGGCGAGCGCCACCGGATCGCCCGGAACAGGGGTCAGCGAAGCGACAGAATCGTCGGCCAGCACCGTCGCCCGCCTCGCGTGGGTCGCGAGCGCCGGCGACCACAGCATGTTCTCCTTGAGATCAGACCCGACCGCGATACATTCCAGCTCCCAACCGGCCGGCACGAGGTCGTGATCGATCCCCGGCGCGGTGGTGATCCCGACGCGCTCCACCTGATCGACCAGGCCGACCGCCCAGCCGAGTGGGGGAGAGGTGGCGTCAACGCCGACTCGCCGCCCACCTTGCCGCCGGGCGGGATCGAGAAAGACGCCGTCGACACCGCCGAGATCGACCGATTCCGCGTCACCTGTGAGCTTGGTCAGATCGACATCCGGGCGGGTGATCCTCGCGTTCACGCCAGCCATCGCGACGTGGAACGCATCCCGGTCAACGGCCAGCAGCGAATCGATTTCACGACGCCTGGTCAGCGCCATCAGATCCCCGCCGATGCCGCAGCAGAGGTCGGCGACTCGATGACAGCCGGCGAACCTCGCCACGCGGTGATCGGCGACGATGTCCGAGGTCGCCTGCTCCAGCCCGTCGCCAGTGAGCCAGAGCCGGTCGGCGTCGTGGAACCGACCCCGCGCCCTCACCCGGAGCGCGTGGGTCGTCATCGCCGCCGCGACCAGATCGGCGTCCCAATCTCGGCGCAGCCGGGTGATCAGCGCCAGCGAGTCCGCCGGACCGGGATCGGCGCGACCGATCTCCGCCAGCAATCGCTCGCCGTCCGCTGTCTGCATCTGGTCGAGCTGGTCGGGTCGGATGCGCATTGACACTCTACCGTGTTGGTCCTGTAGCGTCGGGTGACATTGTCGTCACGTGGCGTTGCGGTGTGGATGCGGGTTCTGGTGGCGGAATGCCTTCCGTTCCTCGCACGAGCAGCAGGTACATCGTCGCGAGGATGGGAAGGTGCCCGATCAGCTCGGTCGGCGGCAGGAACGGGATACCAAGGTTGAAGGGAATCCAGATGGCAAGGATCACGACGCGAGGCAAGTACCCGCTCAGCAACGCGACGCCAGCGGTCACCTCCACAATACCGGCGGTGTAGACGAAGCGACGATCGGTGAACCAGTCGATCCCCAGCTCCTGCGGGATGTTGAAGTGATGATACCCGTGCAGGAAGGCAACGCCGAGGTCCGGAGCGAGCAGCTTCTCGGTGAATCCCAGGATGATGATCGACAACCCCGCGCTCCACCGCAGAATGGTGAGCGCATGGGGTCGGAGCCGGTCCAGGATCGGCGGGCGATCCAACTCGTCGTCATCCTGATAGCGCACGACCCCGCGCCCGACAACGACCAGATAGAGGGCGATACCGACGAAGAACAGTTGCTCGATCGCTTCGTACCAGACGCCATAGACAAAGGCAAGCGCGAATAGCGCGAGGATCAGCAGGGCTCCGACGCGGGTGAGGACACCGGTGATAAAGGTGAATCCGGCGAGGATCGCGACCGCGGCGATGGCGCCGCCGAGCAGGTTGCGCGGTAATTCGATGTTCGGCACGAAGAGGGTGAGCTGCGTGGCCGCGTAGATCAGAGCGATAGCGGTCTGAACGCCGAGGATCGCCGGCGCGGACGGCTCCATGCCCTGCAGAAATGGTGGCCGGGGCCAGAGCGGATCGCCGAGGACACGCTGGCCGATCATCAGCGCGGCGACGACGGCAAGGGCCGAGACCACCGCCAGCAGCACAGGCAGGGAGAAGAGGTATTGCCATTCGGGATCCCAGTAGGGTCCGCGTGGTGTGAACCAGCGGACGTGCGCGAAGGCGGTGGCGGGCAGTAGCCCCGCGACGAGCGACAGCACGATGACTGTCAGTGATGCGGAACGGACGCGGCGACACTGGTGATGAAGCAGGCGCATGGAGATTGACCCTTCGGGCTGATTCGGTACATGTGCGCCGCGTCGGACGTACCGAAGCGCGGACGACCTACAGATACGACAATACCGCGTCACCGAGGTCACGCGTCGTGGCCGACCCGTCACAGATTTACTCTTCACTGAAGACTAGTGATAGCATTGATCAGCGAATCGGATTTGGAAAGTGCAGGTGCGTCATAGCTGAGACCCGGAAGCTAACCATCGTGATAGACAGTGAGCTCGATGACGAGCTTACCTCTCTGGCGATCGCAACCGGTCGCGACAAGCTGGCCCTGGCTCGCGAAGCTCTGGCAGAGTGGCTGGAAGATCAGGAAGATGCGCGGGACGCCGAGACGATCATCGCGCAGGGAAACCCGACGATCCCGTTGGAGGAGGTCAAGAGAAGTCTTGGGCTGGAGCGTTGAGTTCGACTCGGCGGCGCAGAAGCAGCTTCGCAAGATCGATCGAGTATGGCAGCAACGTATCGTCGCCTACCTCGAAGCGGCCGTTGAATTGCCGGATCCTCGTCTGCGAGGAAACCCCTTCGAAGCCGTCTGAGCGGATTGTGGAGTTACCGGGTAGGAGACTACCGCGTGATATGCCAGTTGCAGGACGACGTGTTGATCGTCAGAGTCATCAAGGTCGGCCATCGAAGCGCCGTTTACGACGAGTGACCTGCAAGGCGCCATTTGCCAAATCCAGAAGCCAGCGCCTTATCTTATACCAAGTCCGGCTAATCACCCGGTTAACGAGTACAGCGCACGCTCCGCAAGTACGGGTTTTTCTCGTTACGGGTTGCCGTAGTAATCAAACGGACTTGGTATTATACCGGTCTCGACGTTACGGACTGCCACCGACATGTTTCCCTGTCGTAGATAGGGGCGACTTCGTCGTAGATAGGGGCGACTTCACGTCGGTTTCTGGCCAACGTTCGCCAGCACATTATCACCCACCTCTCGGGTAGTGGACGTTCCACCGAGATCGGGCGTCAATACACCTTCCGCCGTCGTCGCCCGGATCGCTGTCATCACCGCCTCCGCCTCGTCAACCAGTCCGAGATGCTCCAGCATCATCGCCACCGACCAGATCGCCGCGATCGGGTTGGCGATACCGTCGCCGGCGATATCGGGCGCGGACCCATGCACCGGCTCGAACATGCTGGGATGCCGCCGCTGGGGGTCGATGTTGGCGCTGGCGGCGATGCCCAGGCTGCCCGCCAGCGCGCTGCCGAGATCGGAGAGGATGTCGCCGAACAGGTTGGAGCCGACGACGACCTCCAGCGATTCCGGATGGGAGACGAATCGGGCCGCCATCGAGTCGACCAGTCCCTGATCGGCCTCGACATCCGGAAACTCACCCGCAATTCGCGCGAACGTCTCGTCCCACAGGGTCATCCCGTACTGCTGAGCGTTGCTCTTGGTGACGCTCGTCACCTTGTGGCGCTTGCGGGTGCGGGCAAGGTCGAAGGCGTACCGGATGATGCGCTCGCACCCCTCGGCGGTGAACAGCGCCGACTGGATCGCGACCTCCCTATTGCCGTCCCGACCGGCGAGGTTGCGACCGCCGATGCCGGCGTACTCGCCTTCGGAGTTCTCGCGCACGACGACCCAGTCGATCGTCTCCTCGGTCGCATCGCGAAGCGGGCTGGTGATACCGGGCAGAAGCTGCACCGGTCGGATGCAGGCGTACTGGTCAAATCCCTGGCAGATCGCCAGTCGCAACCCCCACAGGCTGACGTGATCGGGCACGCCCGGCCAGCCGACCGCGCCGAAGTAGATCGCGTCGAAGCGGGCGAGGCGCTCCAGACCGTCCGCGTCCATCATCCGGCCGGTGGCGAGATAGTGCTCGCAGCCCCACGGGAACGTCTCGAAGGCAAAGGCGAGACTTCCATTGGAGTGTTCGGCCAGCCGTTCGAGGACGCGAAGCCCTTCCGAGATGACTTCCTTGCCGATGCCATCGCCGGGGATGACGGCGACGCGAAACGTTTTGGTGGGCATGGTTGACATTCTCCCTCGAATCAGCCTTCGATAAACGACCGCGCCGGCAAGGTTCCTTTACCGGAAGCTCCCCACGAACAATCCACAGATCTGCGATGCTCATAACGGTTTAACCATTGTGCCCGGCACATCGTGTGAGCATTGGGTCAGCCGCACGTTGCGGAATGCGACATCTCACAGTGTAGCGCCGGTGTTGGATTTGCTACACTGGCCTCCACCGATGGTAGTTGCGTATCGAGCCGAAAAGCGGAAAGGCGAGGGGGCCATCCATGAAGCGCAGCGAAGAATTCTATGAAGGCGACCGCGACGAAGTGCTGTCGACCGAAGGGCGTGGCGAGACCATGCAGGATGTTCTCGGGCGTCGCTGGAACCGGCGCGGGGTTGTCGGCGGCGGGCTCGGCACCGGCATGGTGCTGACGATGGGCCTGACCATGAGCCAGCAGGCTACGTCCCAGGAAGCGACACCCGTGGCAGGGGGCACGCCGGCTAGCGGCGCAACTCCAGTCGCGGAAGCAGAAACCGGGTTCCAGCCCATCTCGCTCGACACAGGTGACCAGTTGGTGGTTGCCGCCAACCACAGCGCCGTGCCGTTCCTCAGATGGGGAGATCCTCTGTTCCCCGACGCGCCGGAGTGGGACATCGACAACCAGTCGGCTGAGGCCCAGGAACAGCAGTTCGGCTACAACTGCGACTGGATCGGCTTCTTGCCCCTTCCGCAAGGGTCGGACGCTTCGGACCGCGGGCTGTTGGGCATCAACCACGAGTACACCAACCCGGAGCTGATGTTCAAGGGTTACCTTACCGGCAACCCGGACTTCGACCCCGTCGAGGCAGAGGCAAGCGAGGACTACGATATCCCCGAGTCCCTGGTCAACACCTCGCAAAGGATCGTCGACACCGAGATTGCCGCGCACGGGCTCAGCATCGTGGAGGTCGCGCGCGACGAGTCGGGCAATTGGGAGGTCGTGCTCGATTCCGAATACAACCGTCGGATCACCGGCATGACGCCGATGGAGATCACAGGCCCAGCAGCCGGTATCGAGATGCTCCGGACAACGGCTGATCCGGACGGGACCGAAGTGCTTGGCACCCTCAACAACTGCGCGGGTGGGACAACCCCATGGGGCACCTTCCTCACCGGGGAGGAGAACTTCCAGCAGTACTTCGCCAATCTCAACCAGCTCCCGGAAGATGATCCTGTCCGGGTCGTGCATGAGCGCTTCGGAATCTCGGAGGAGGGGTCGGACCGGCTCTGGGAGGAGTTTCACGACCGCTTCGATCTTGCCGAAGAGCCGAACGAGCCGTTCCGGTTCGGCTGGGTGGTCGAGATCGATCCCTACGATGCTGGCTCGAAACCAATGAAGCGCACTGCGCTCGGGCGAGTCAAGCATGAGGGGGCGACTTCGGCCATTGCGCCGGGCGGGCAGGTCGCCTTCTACACCGGCGACGACGAGGTGTTCGAGTATGCCTACAAGTTCGTCACCGCCAACGCCTGGGACCCGGACGACCGCGCCGCCAACATGGACCTGCTTGACGACGGTACCCTCTACGTCGCCAGATTCGACGACGACGGTACGGGCGAATGGATTCCGCTGGTGCACGGAGAAGGGGAGCTGACCGAAGACAACGGGTTCGCCTCACAGGGTGAGGTATTGGCCAAGACGCGGCTCGCTGCCGACGCGGTCGGCGCCACCAAGATGGACCGCCCGGAGGACTTCGAAACAAACCCGGTGACCGGCAAGGTCTACCTCGTCTGCACCAACAACCGTGGGCGGACGATCATGGAGACCGATCGCGCCAACCCGCGACCCAACAACTTCGCCGGCCAGATCGTCGAGATTACGGAAGATGACAACGACCACGCCGCCACCACCTTTGCCTGGGAGATCTTCATCCTCGCCGGCGATCCGGAGCACAGCGGTACCTGGTACGGCGGTCATAGCGGGATAAGCCCGCTTGCAGCGCCGGACAACCTCACCTTCGATGTCGACGGCAACATCTGGATCTCCACCGACGGCATGCCGAACAACCTGCCGGGCAACGATGGGCTCTTCGTCGCGCCAACGGAGGGGGAGGCACGGGGACGCACGCAGCAATTCTTCAGCACCGTGCCCGGCGCGGAGTGCTCCGGCCCGGTCTTCAACACGGACAACACGGCGCTGTTCGTCTCGGTGCAGCATCCGGGAGAAGGCGGCACGATGGACGAACCCACCAGCCGTTGGCCGGATAATGAGTCGCCCGCGCGTCCGAGTGTGGTGCTCATTACGCATAACGATCCGGGCGCCCGAGTTGGCCAGCTGGGCTAACACCGAGCCCAGTTGCTGAGCAGGTGATCCGCCTACGGCATTGCGTAGGGGCAGACCACTGTGTCCGCCCGAATGGTCGTTCCCACGACTGCGGGCTGATACAGGATCAGCCCCTACGTGATGACACTCTCATCAAAATCGCCGAGCGGCAGGGCGACGGTGAAGGTGCTGCCCTCACCAGGGTTCGACGTGGCCCAGATCCGCCCGCCGTGGGCGCGGACGAGCATCTCCGAGACGTGCAACCCTAGCCCCAGACCGCCCGCGCCGGTGACGTCCGCCCGGTAGAATCGCTTGAACAACAGCGAGACATTCTCCGGCGATATTCCCACCCCTTTGTCGATCACCATCAATCTTGCCTCGCCGTCGACAACCTCGACGCGGACGGTGACGTCGCCGCCGTCGGGACTGTACTTCAGTGCATTCATCAGCAGATTCTGGCACACCTGCTCGACGCGCCGCCGGTCCCAATCACCTACCACTGACGCCTCCGGCGTCTCAAGCTGGATGTCGTGGTGATCGGTCTGCTCCCGCGCGAACGCCACCTGGCGCCGCGCCGCCTCGGCCAGATCAACCGGTTCCAGGCGAAGCCGCAGTTCGCCGGCCTCGTCCCGCAACAGGTCGGCGAGGTCGTTGATCAATCGCTCCATCTGGTCCACCTGCGCCAACACCCTCTCGATCGTTCGCTGGGTGCGCGCATCGTCATGCCGCCGCCGGAGCATCTGCGACCAGCCCTTGATTGAGGTGAGCGGCGTTCGCAGGTCGTGCGTCACCATCGCCATGAAGTCCCGCTGCAATCGTTCGAGGTGGTTTCGCTCGGTGATGTCACGAATCGCTGACAGGTAGACCAGCCCATCCGGGAGTTCCACGATCGCGGCACGCGCTTCCACCGGCACAACCGACCCGTCCTTGCGGCGAAGCTTAAGTTCTCCCTGCCAGATGCCATCATTGCTGAATCGAGAGAACTCAGTCCTTGTCGTGTCAGTATCTGAAGCGACGATATCCTCCACCCGGAACTGGAGCAACTCGTCGCGTTCGTATCCGAGTAGCGCTATCGCCGCCGTGTTCGCGTCCTGAAACTGACGGTTGGCATCAGTGACGATGATCGCATCCGCTACGCCTTCGAACAACTCACGGTAGCGGATCTCCGTCGCCTCCGCCCAAAGCCGGGCGGTCCGCTCCCGCTCAAGCATCGACCGCTGGGCCCGGTCGGCCCGATCCCGATCGATCCCGACCGCGATCGCGTTCACGATCGAGCCCAGGATCGACAGCGTCGTTCGATCAAGCGGATGTCTGGCGAACAGGCCCATCACGCCGAGCAGACGCTCGCCGACGACGAGCGGGTACCCGGCAAACGAGACCATCCCTTCCCGCCGCGCCCACTCCTTGTCGCTGACCTCCTCGTCGCTGACCACGGTGTTGGACAGATGCGGTTTTCGTTCGGAGGCAATCCGCCCGATCTTATACTCACCGACGCGAATCCGACCATGCTGGCCGTCGAGGTGGGTGTACATCCCCGCGCTGGCGCGTAGCATTAGAACATCGGGTTCTGATTCATCGACGCTCCAGACGCGCGCGAAGGCGGCGTCGAGATGTTCGACTACCGCCCGCATGCATTGGTCGAGCTGCTCCGCCAGAGGTCGCTGGGCGATGAGCGCCGATCCTACCGCCGCGCTCAACTCAACCTGCCTGGAGCGTTCACGACGAGCGCTGATATCCCGCGCGATGCCATGAATGACGGTCGGACGGTCCGGGGAGATGGCGAGACGGGTGTTGACATCGAGCGTCACCCGTCGACCGTCGCTGCTGAGGACGTCAAGCTCGTACGCGCTACGATCCGCCCCAGCCAGCTTGCGGTCCAGCATGCGGTGAGACAGGTCCTGCTGGTCGGGCACGATCAGCGCGTCGATAAGCGTGCCAATGAGATCCTCCGGCCGGTAGCCCAACACCCGCTCGACCGCCGGGTTAACGGCCTGGACATACCCATCAAGATCGAGGGTGTACACAATGTCGTCGGCGTGATCCACCACTTCTCGATAGCGGACTTCTACCTCGCGAAGCGCTTCTTCGGTTCGACGCCGCTCGTCGATGTCGATCAGGCTGACGGCCCACCAATCCACGGGATGATCCTCGGTATGAATAGGCACAACGCTGGCAAGATGCCACCGGTACGCGCCATCGGCGCGGCGCAGGCGATATTCGATCTGGTGAACATCATCTGTTTTCGCGGCCAGCAGCCACAGGGCATGGGCCGCCGCAACGTCGTCAGGATGAACGGCGACGGTGCAACCGTACCCAGGCGAGCCAACGCGGGTAAGGCCGGTGTAGGCACGCCAGGAAGCATTCGCGAACGCGATCAACCCATCCGATTGCAACATCAGGATAGGCTGCTGGATCGCGTCGACGACATCTGGGTTCCACGCTTGCCCGGTACGCACGTTACCTTCATCCATTCTTTGATCACCGATTGACGAGCCGCCGTTGCCATTCCGGACGTCCCACGGGAGTGTATCTGACCCATCTGCCGATCAATTTCCATGCCAGAGATGGTCCGGGTCACTGACGGGAATCGATGCGCGGTGTTCCGCCTGCGTGTGTCCGTCGTTGGCAATCTGGTAGAACACTGGATAATGAACGTTATGAGGGTGAGATCACGATGACGGCCACTGGAGCGTTTCGGGGTTTTTTCACAGCACGCTTGACAGCGACGGCACGACATCTGGTGTACAGTCGATCCGCCACATCATCGTGAGAAGGGTGGTTTTGGACCGTGGACGCGGCTGAAGTTGTCTTCTCGCTACGCGCGCATATGCTCGGCTCCTTCAGGCTTGTGGTCGACGACAGGACCATCCCGGATCGGGCGTGGCCGCGCCGCGCCGCTCGGTCGCTGCTCCTGCTGCTGCTGGTCACGCCGGGGCGCCGGTTGCCGCGAGACCGCGTGCTTGATCTGCTCTGGCCCGACGCGACGCCGGGCTCCGCCGAACAGTCGCTGCGAAAGGCGGTCCATGCCCTGCGACGGGTGCTCGAGCCCGAGTTGCGGTCCGGTCGGGCGTCGGCCTGGCTGGAGGTCGGCGCCGAGTCCATCGCGTTGCTCGATCACGCTGGCCTGTGGATCGACACCGAGGCGTTCGAGGCGAACCTGGCGTCGGCCCGCTCCGCGCCAGCCCATGCGACCCGGTCAGGGCTGCGCGATGCTTTGGCGCTCTATGGCGACGACCTGCTGGTTGACGACCCATACACGGAATGGCTCGATGCCCCGCGAGATCGCCTTCGGGTCCAGTATCGACGTGCCGTGCTGGACCTCGCTGCGCTCGATCTCCAGGCCGGCGAGCCACTCGCCACCGTTCCCATCCTCGAGCGCCTGCTGCATCAGGATGCCACCGACGAAGTGGCGCTGCGGACCGTCATGCAGTCACTCGCCGCCGCGGGCCGGCGTGACGACGCGATGCGTTGGTTTCGACGCGGGCGTGACACGCTCCGGGACGAGCTCGACACCGAACCGGAAGAAGAGACGCAACGGCTGGCAGACGAGATCGAGGCGCTTGCGACGGCGCCGGTGTCGCTGCCACTCGCAAGGATCGCGATCCGGCCAAATGCACGAGTTCCCGCCCCACCGAATCGCCTCATCGGTCGGGTACGCGAAATCGAACGGCTGCAGGATCTGCTCTTTACCCCCGACACCCGGATGGTGACGCTGACGGGTCCGGGCGGAGTTGGCAAGACTCGTCTGGCGCAGGAGGTCGCCCGGCACGTCGCCGATGACGTCGACGACGGAGTCTGCTTCGTCCCACTCGCGCCGCTCGGCGACCACTCGCTGGTCTTCCCCGCCATCGCTCGCGCATTGGGGCTGCCCGAAAGCGGGCGGCTTCTGGTTGAGGAGACGATCCAGGCGGCACTCCAGCATCGCGAGCTCTTGCTGGTGCTGGACAATTTCGAGCATGTGCTCGACGCTGCCCCGCAGATCGCGACACTGCTCGATGGGGCGGCTGGACTGAAGGTCCTCGTCACCAGTCGCGAGCCGTTGCAACTCCGCGCCGAGCACGAGATGGCGCTTGACGCGCTCTCCGTCCCTCGTTCACCGCAGCCTAAAAGCAGCCGTGGCATGTTGCGATACGAATCGGTCCAGTTGTTCCTGCATCGCGCCCACGCGGTGTGGCCAAGCTTCGTGCTGACCGACGACAACGCCGTCACCATCGCCACGATCTGCCAGCGACTGGACGGGCTGCCGCTGGCGATCGAGTTGGCCGCCGCACAGGTGCGCGCGATGTCGCCAGAGGAGTTGCTGGCCGGGTTGAGCGACCGGTTTGCGCTCCTTGCCGGTGGCTATCGCGACCTTCCGGCCAGGCAGCAGACGCTTCGAGATGCGATCGGCTGGAGCCATGACCTGCTCTCGCCGCCGTTGCAAACGCTGTTCCGGCAGTTGGCGGTGTTCGCCGGAAGCTTCACCGGCGATGCCGCCGCGTCGGTGCTGGCGAGCACGGCGGATTCCGCTAGCATCCATGAAGGAATCGAGGCGCTCGTCGTCCGCAGTCTGCTGCAACGGGCGGACGAGTCGAGCGGCGCCCGCTATACGATGTTGGAGAGCATCCGCGAGTACGGACTCGAGTTACTTGCGAAGGCTGAGGAAGAAACGCTTCGGGCATCCCATGCGGCATGGGCGATGGCGCTCGCCGACGAGGCCGCGCCGCAGCTGATGGAATCAGGAGCGGTCGTGTGGCTGGACCGGCTGGAAGCGGAGCTGGACAATGTCCGGGCGGCGCTGGAATGGTCGCTCGGGCGGATCGAGACGGACACGGCGATTCGGTTGGCCAGTGAGCTTCGACGCTTCTGGTTCGTGCGGGGATATCTCGTCGAAGGCCGTCACTGGATCGAACGAGCGCTCGCGGAGAGCCGGACCACTGATCTCGCGACGCGGGTGAAGGCGCTCTTCGCGGCCGGCGAGCTTTCGTTCTTCCTGGAAGACCTCACTCGGGCACGATCCTGCGCCGAGGAGGGCCTGACAATCTGCCGAACGCTTGGGGATACGCGCGGCATGGCCGACGCTCTGCTGGGACTCGGGCACATCGCGCGGCAATTTGGAGAGCTGGATGAGGCAGATGCGTACCTCGCGGAGGGGATCGCCCTGGCCAGATCCACACACGATGCATGGAATCTCCCGCTCCTGGAGGAGGCGCTGGGCACGCTCAGGCTCCATCGAGGGGACCTGGACGGGGCGGAGGCTCTCTTCATAAGAACCCTTCGCGCGCATCAACTCGCCGGGAACTCCCGCGGAGAGGCGGCGATTCTCTCGTCACTGGCGGAGGTGGCTCGCGAGCGAGGTGACACTGAGTCGGCGATTGCGCTCCTGGAAGACTCACTCGTTATCGTCCGCCGGCTTCGTGACGCGTATGCGGTCGCCGCGGACCTGTACAGTCTGGGCGTCGTGATAACGCATGTCGGTGATTACAGTCGCGCCGAAGCGACTCTGCGAGAGAGCCTGACGGTGTCTCGTGAGCACCGGCTCGATGCGAACGTCGCCGGAGTGCTCCGCGCGCTGGCGTCGCTGGCCACTGCGATGGGCAACCCCGAGCGAGCGGCGCGGCTCTACGGCGCCGTCGAAGCGTTCTGTGACACGGTCGGCGTTGCCTACCCGGATCCGAGCGACGACGTGATCGCGGATGGCGAGCTCACCGCGCGAGCGGTATTGGGTGATGCGGCATTTGCCGCCGCCAGGGCGCAGGGTCGTGGATGGTCAACCGACCAGGCGGTCGCTGAAGCCCTTGCCGACGACGCGCAAGCGATTGACACGACACCGCCCGTTCGCGCCAGAGCCGCATCCCGCTCGATCCTTCGGTAGCCGAAAAGAAAACGCTCCGCGAAATCTGCCCAACGCCCCTGGAACCTTTTTGGAACATTGGCTCACTACCCTGTGCGTAGCGGGTGACGACTGGTCACTCGCCCCGATGACCGGCATGGTCCGGTCACGGCAGAAGTACGCGGGATCAACCCGCGGGAGGTACAGGCGAATGATTGGCACGCATGTTTCGAAGATTGTCTTGATTCTGCTGTTCATGTTTGGGTTGATTCCCGCAACCGCGGTTCAGGGCGCACAAGCGGAAAGTGGCCTCGCAGGGCTGGGTCTGCCCGAGTTGTCTATCACCCTCACCACGTCGGCGATTGAAGGCATTCCCGACCAGGTGGATGCGGGGCGCTATCTGGTCGTCGTCACGGTTGATGACGACGTGGAGTTCGGCGGCGGTGTTGGGTTTATCCAGCCAGTTGGCGCTTCCTCCGAGGACGTCCTGGCGGAGTTGGCGGCACTGGCGGGTCCACCTCCTGAAGCCGATGGGGCGAGTCCGGAAGGCTCACCGAGCGCCGCTGACGCGCATGGCGACCACGAGGAAGCCTTACCGTCGGCGATGTTTGATTCTATCTATGCGGGGGGGACCGGTGTGCTCTCGGGCCAGACGGGACACGTCGTCGTCGACCTGACGCCGGGCGAGTGGATTGCGTGGGGTGAGGATCCGGAAGCGCCGCAATCGCCGGTCATCTTCCAGGTCACCGGCGATATGCCAGACAACCTGCTCGAACCAGAGGCAGCCGCCACGCTGGTGATGGGAGAGTACCTGATCATGGTGAGCGAGGGAGAGCTCACGGCAGGATCCCACGTGGTGCGGATCGACAACGTCGGCGCCCAACCGCACTTCATCGGGTGGGTCCTGCTGCCGGACGGCACGACCGAGGAACAGATCGGCGTCGTCCTCGATGAAGAGATGCAGGCGGAGATGTCGGGCGCACCCCCGGTCTACTCCGACATCGATCCTGAGGAAGACACCATGCCGGTGACATTTACGGGAACCCAATCCGCCGACACCAGTATCTGGATCGAGGTCGATCTGGAAGCGGGTACTCACGGCCTGGTCTGTTTCTTCCCGGATGTCAGCGACGGTACACCGCATGCCTACTACGGTATGTACACCGTGATCCAAGTCGGGGAGTGAACTCCTGATCGCGGCCTGAATTTATCGAGCCACTAATCTGAAGCATAACGGGTTGGCATGATCGTCATGCCAACCCGTTATGCACTGCCCACGCGGCAGCGGCGGCGCGGGAGGAGACGCCGAGTTTGTTGAAGATATGCTGAACATGCGTTGAAGCGGTCCGGCGGCTGATGAACAGCGCGGTCGCTATGTCCTGATCGGAATAGCCCTGAGCAACGAGCCGAAGCACCTCGACCTCGCGGGAGCTCAGTCCGGCAGGCGCTTTCGTTGGGGAGCCGGGTTGGGCAGACCGCGACGCCTCATGCACACCAATCGGACTCTCGGCCTGGGCACGCGACATTGCCAGGGACAGGATTTCATTCGCCTCTGCAATCGCCGCGTCGAGCGACAGATCGGCTCCGGACCTGACATGACTGGTGTACTCTCCGGTCCCTAGCGTTGCCTGAAGGGCGTCATAGAGACGCTCATGACTAGCCCGCATGGACGCTTGTTTGGGAACCTCGAGTGTGTCCCGCAGCGCGCAAACCGCGCCGATCACTCGTGCCCCAGCCGCCGCATTGCCGGCAAAGGCGAGATGCGCTGACCAGTCAAGGATGGTGGCGGTCGCAACGTGGTCCTGGACTCCCGCCGCCAACGCCAGGCTCTCCCGCCATGCCCTCGCTGCATCGGCAACATTGCCTCGATCCAGCGCGACCGCTCCCTGTCCCAGCTGTGTCCACGCGATCAGGCTGGATAGGCGACGTTCCCGGGCAATCGCCATCCCTTCCATGAAGCGCTTCGTCTCCGTGGCTCCATGCCCCTGGGATCGCTCCAGCCATCCGAGTCGCATGAGCACCAGCGCCGTGCCTTCGGGGTCGCCAATCTCACGGAACATCTCAAGGCTGGTTTCGAGAAGCGCCAATGCCTGCACCGCATCGCCACGCTCAAACGCG
>JACCVC010000220.1 GCA_013698305.1 Chloroflexia bacterium | reverse complement strand
AGGCGGTACCGGCCGGTGGAGGGCAGGTGCTGCACCAAGCCGGCGTCGGTCAACGTCGCGAGCAACCGGGAGATGCTGCTGGCGTTGACACCGGTGCGCCGGGCGATCTCGTTGGTGCCGAGCTCGGTACCACCGTCGGCGAGCGCGTCGAGGACGGCGACCGCCCGTTGGACGGAGCCGACCTGTCGCGTGGCTGGTAGTCCGGTGCGCGGCATAGTAGATTCCTTGCTAGTTGGACATGGCGTTGCCGTATAGGCAATTCCCGGCGATTAGTCAACCATACGTGAGACAGGGTGAGATCAAATGGCATCGGAACCGCGGGGCCAGACCCGGGCGAAGTACGTGATCATCGGGGCCGGGATTCATGGCCTCTCCACGGCATGGCACCTGGCGCTTCGGCTCAAGGCGAGCGGTCGCGGGGATGGGCACGACGTTCTTGTCCTGGACAAGGCTGCCGTCGGGTCCGGTGCCTCCGGGGTGGCCTGCGGGGTGATCCGCAACAACTACTTCCAGCCGGCCATGCGGGAGCTGA
Organism: Chloroflexia bacterium; assembly: GCA_013698305.1. Lineage (GTDB taxonomy): Bacteria > Chloroflexota > Chloroflexia > Thermomicrobiales > UBA6265 > JACCVC01. The sequence continues at coordinate 1,507 of JACCVC010000220.1, read as the reverse complement.
TGGCACATTCGGTTGACGTCTGGGAGTCTGACCCGGAGGCTTTTGCCTACCACTCGGTCGGATACCTGCAGATCGCTCCGGAGGCGATGCATGCAGACGTCGCGCAGATCGCCGCTGAGCAGGAAGCGATCGGATACGACTCCGTCCTGATCGAAGGCGTCGACGCGTGTCGCTCGTACATGCTCGACATATTCACCGACTGGCAGGCGGTGGGCAGTTCGGTGGTCTTGCACGAGAAGCGTGGCGGATACGCCAACAACATCGCCTCGCTGCGCGGGCTCGCCGACAAGGCCGAGGCCGCGGGTGTCACGATCCGGGGCGGTGTGCAGGTGACCGGGTTCCGGATGGACAACGACTCCGTACGAGCGATCGAGACCGACCAGGGCGAGATCGCCTGTGAGTACCTTGTCGTCGCGGTAGGGCCGTGGATCCGGGACGCGTGGTCGATGCTCGACCTCCCCGAACGGATACCGGTGAAGGGTGCGGACGGCACTGTGCATACGGACAACCCGATGTGGACGTACTGGGCGCTGCAAGAAGGCACCCTCGGCGTTGACCCGAGCGAGTTCGTAGACAACCAGGGTCGCATTCCGCCGGTGGTACACGTGGATTCTGATCAGCCGCTCTACGACGACGTCGACGCAAGCCTGATCACCGACGAGATGTGGGGCATCTACTACAAGCCAGACTTTCACTTCGGAGGCGTACAGGGTGGCGCCTCACCGGAGCGCATCGCCAGGGATGCCAGTGAGATCGCGGTCGACCCGTACGGCACGGCCAGCCCGGAGTTTGTGGTAGGTGAGGACTTCGTCCGAATGTGGACCTCTGCTCTGGCGCACTGCCACAAGCGGTTCGAGGGGACGCGCCCGCTGTACCACAAGCAACCCTCCGGCGGCATCGGCGCCTTCACCCCCGACAGCTTCCCGGTCTTCGACATCTTCCGGCACAACGCCTACGTCATCGCGGATTCGAACCACGGCTACAAGATGATCGGGGTGGGAGACCTGGTGGCCAGTGAACTGCTGGGGGAAACCTCGCCGTTGCTGGAGCCGTTCCGGTTCTCGCGCTATGCCACCGGCGATCTGCATCCCACGAGCAACTCCCCGTTCCCCTGGAGTTGAGTCGCCGCTCGCGCACCCCGGTCAGCCGCGCTTCGGTCACGCTCCGCCCGCCAGCCAGTTGCTTCGGGTCCCGACGGCGCCCTCCGGTCCTGTTCTGCATTTTGAGATCATCAACAGGAATGGTCGTTTGCTCAAGTAGGTGAGTGATTGCCGGGGCGGGCGCGCGGCACGACGCCTAACGCAGTTGGGGTTAGCCGGAGATTGAGGTTTTCTCACCAGGTCGGTCGTTGTAGGTGACCAGGGCGGCCGCGGTGATGGCGCCGACGCGCCAGGGGTCGAGAGTGACGCGTTCGAGAGCTCGCCAGGTGCGTTTGAGCAGAGCGTTGGCTCGTTCGGCCGGCGCGCGCAGCGCGCTGATCAGCTGATTGCGGGTCCGGTTGTCAGGC
>JACCVC010000210.1 GCA_013698305.1 Chloroflexia bacterium | reverse complement strand
TCCCAGGTAGCTGCCCACACCGGCGTCATTCAGGTCGGCAACATTCGCCTGTTCGAGTTGCTCGGCCTGTTCTCCATCGCGGCGATGACGCTGACCTGGCGCATGTCCGAGGAGCGCTTCAGCACCCGCTTCCTGACAGCTTCGAGCATCACCGCAACCATCCTGATTGCATTTGGCATAGCCCTGAGCGGCGGTGGCGACAGCCCCCTCTGGCTCTTCTACCTCTTCCCAGTCATCTTCAACGCCTTCCTGTTTCGAAACAGGATAGTGTGGACACTCCTGCCCGCCATCGTCCTGGTGTCGGTGTTGCCGGCCTGGATTGATCAACACCATGAGCGCTTGATGATCCAGCTCCTGATCGTTGCTCCCGTTTACGTTGCGGTCACTTTGTGCCTGCAAACGCTGGTGAAGGGCCTGAGACAGGTGTCGCGCCTGTTGGTGATGTCGGCGGACACGCAGGCTCGCCTGGAGGAAGCCGAGCGATGGAATGAGCAGCTCGAGACGGTCCACACGGTTGCCCAGGAGATCACGCGCGTGACGTCGGTCAGCGATTTGGCCGACGCAATTATCGAACATACCAGGAGCGCTATCCCCTACCACAGCGCTCGCGTGTACATTCGTGAAGGTGAAAAGCTTCTCCCTATCGCGTTTCGAGGCTCAGATGAATACGCGTTTCAATCATGGGACACCCTAGATCTCAATGTCGGCGAAGGTCTAACCGGTTGGGTTGCGCAGCATACAACTTCGTTGCATATCGATGACGTTCACAACGACCCTCGCACCCTTCTGATTCCCGAATCCCAGATCACCGAGGAGTCGATGTTGCTGTCTCCTCTCATAGAGGCGGACCAGACCATCGGTGTCGTTGTGCTGGTAAGGATCGGCAGATTCCAGTTCTCCCAACGCGAACTCAAACTTTTGGACATCGTCGCCGGTCAGGCGTCGAATGCGTTATCCAAGGCATGGAACCTGGACGTAGCCCATCGCCAGGCTCGGACTGATGGATTGACCGGACTGCTTAACCACCGCGCCATGAGCGAGCAGTTGGCGACACATCTGGATCATGCTCGGAGGCAACGGCATCCCGTCAGTATCGCCATGCTTGATGCCGACGATTTCAAACGCATTAATGACAGCCACGGGCACCTGGCTGGAGACAGGGTGCTGCAGAAGATTGCATATATGCTTATCAGCTACTGTCGAACGTCCGATCTCGTCGTGCGGTACGGCGGAGACGAGTTCCTGCTGATCCTGCCAGAAACCGACGCGTTGACCGCAGCCCGGGTTGTTCGGCGGATTATCGACGTGATCTCTGCTCAACATGTATTCCTGAGCCCGGAAGGTCGCGAGTCGGTCAGCATTCGCCTGAGTTCCGGTATGGCCACGTCTCCGCTTGACGGGTCGACAGTGCAGGAACTGTTGGCAGCGGCCGACTCGCGACTGTATGTCGCAAAAGGTTTTGGCAAGCATGGCATCGGCCCGATCATCAATCCTGACTTCAAGGCAGCGCAGCCGCATCGGGACGCGTGATTCGGATACATACCAGATCTGCTAGAACAGATAGCGCAGCTGTGGCTTCGCAGGCCTTTCGTGGTTTCGTGCCGTGTCCGACTCATAGCGTCCAGCCGGGTCCGGTCTGCATCTGTTGGCTCGATGGCGAGTACAGAACATGTGTTCTATACTTCGGTGGACAGATTCACCCGAACGCTGCGCGTCGTCGCGGTCGATTCCAGGAATAGAGGAGTCCGAACAATGGTCACTATGCTCGCCGACGTCCGAACTGAAGCGGAGCAACGAACCGCGGAAGAGATTCTCGACCTGCTCGGACGACGGTTCCGGCCCGAAGTGGTCCAGCAACGCAAGATCGGCGGTCGTCAGGTTGCCTACGTCCCTGTCGCCGCCGTGATCGAGCGCCTCAATCGCGCCTGCAACACCTGGAACTTCCGGATCGTCTCCCGGCAAACGGACACCATGCTGCTCAATCGCTGGAACGCGGAAACCCGAAAGAGCGAGCCGCGCGAGGTGCCGG
>JACCVC010000204.1 GCA_013698305.1 Chloroflexia bacterium | reverse complement strand
GAGCAATCCGGTCGGCGGGTGTTCTGGTTACGTCAGTTCAGTGACTGAGATCAGGAGGCGAGGTCGTACACGATGTAGACATGGACATCGGTGCCGCCCGCGTCATTCTCCTCCAGCACTGAGACGCCCGCGATGCCGGAATCGTTCAGCTGGTTGAGGCCGATGATGAGCGTACCATCAACCACCGGACCTTCAATGTTGCCACAGGCCACGTAATTGGCGGCGTTCTCGGGACTCTCGTGGACATTGACCGCGTGTGGCGCGGCGAGGATGTCGTCGAGGCTCACATCGACCGTGGTCATCGAGTGCGCCACCATGCTGTCCTCAATCTGCGTCGGGTTCTCGAGCGGGAACAGTGGGTTCGGATCGAGCTCGTCGCAGGTGCCTTCGTGGATATGCGCCGGATGCGTCAACTGGATCGATCCAGCTGCCGGTGTCGCCGCCGGAGAAGCGTCCTGCGCCGAAGCTCCGGCGATCGACAGTGACATCACCGCCAGCATTGAGACGAGTATCGTGATCACGCGGGGTCTCATCATGGATGTTGCTCCTGAATATGCTACGTGTCGTCCTGCCTGGGCACGATCAACACCGACAATGTGACCTGGATAGATTGGAGCTCCTACACTCGCTACCATACCGGAATCCCGGTGGCGCGATGCGTGCGTCACTACAGATATCGCAATATCTCTGCCTACGGATCAGTGACGATGATCTGCGCGGTCATAGACGGATGAATCGAGCAGATGTAGTCGTATGTTCCCGCCTCCTCGAAGGTGAAGCTGTACGAATCTCCCTGGTTGAGGATGTTGGAATCCCAGACATCGTCCGTCGAGGTTGCCGTGTGCGGCGGGGCGTCCTCGTTTGTCCAGGTCACAGTGGTGCCGACTGTAATCTCCAGCACCTCCGGATCGAACACGAAATCGACGATCGGCACCGCGACCTCTGACGCGGCGGCGTCTTCTTCAGCGACCGGACTCGCCGCAAGCGCCTCGCCCGACAGACCAGGAGCGAGATAGACCGTCACGTCAGTGCCGGCTCCGCCATAGCCATCATCGAATCCGGACAGGACGGCAACACCGGCGTAGCCGGAATCGTTCTGCTCGCCCAGGCCGATGATCAGCCGGTCGTCGACGACGGCGCCTTCGATGTTGCCACAGGCGATGTAGGTGGCGGCGTTTTCGGCGCTCTCGTGGGCGTTGATCGCGTGCGGGCTGGCCAGCAGGTCGTCAATCGTGACATCGACGGTGGTGTCGCTCACCTCGACCGCGCCAACCGGCGCGTCAGGCGCAACTGACGCCACGTCCGTTAGCGGATACGCGGGATTGGGATCGAGTTCTTCGCACGTCCCCTCGTGGATATGCGTCGGGTGGGCCAGTGGCGCCGTATCCTGCGCGGAGCCAGTCATCACGGCGCCAATCATGGCGAACCCGGCCATGACCGTCAGCAACAAACGCCAAACTGATCGACTCATGCTGTTTCTCCTTATGCGATGGCGCACGCTGTCGACGGCGCCGCTGCCTGGTAATGGTCCCGATGATAGTTATACGGGATTGTTCCAAAAACGGATGCAATCAGCAGGCACTCTGCCATCCGAATGAGCCCAACAGACGACCACGTGTCAACCAGCAAGCCATTCGCCAATCTGGCTGGGGAAATCGGTCGTGATCGCGTCGACCCCGCACGCCGCCAGCATCCTGGCCCCTTCCGGGCCGATCGCGTTTCGTCCGCCTACCGTCAAGCCTGCTGCCTGCATCGCCCGCCCGCGTTCGCCGGTGAGCAGGTGCATGGGCATGCCGACCGCGCCGCATCCCAGGTCACGCGCCAGATCAACCACATTGCCGAACGCGCCCGCATGGATCAGCCATCGCTGCTGATCGGGAGCCAGGTGCCGCACCTGCCGCAGGATATCGTATTCGAAGGAGCTCACCCATACCCGGTCCGCCACGTTGCTCTGGGCGATCATCTCCAGCACCAGCGGAATCAACCTTTGCAGCCGGTCGGGAAGATCGTTCTTGATCTCGATCAGGAGCTGCTCGAATGGGTCGTCCATCGTCAGCAGCGCGTCGAGCGTCGGAATGCGTACGTCACCGTCCCAGCCGGGGAACAGCCGATCAGCTCGGAGCTTTTGCAAATCAGAGAGTGTCATCTCCCCAACCTCGCCGGAACCGTCCGTCGTGCGGTCGACGATGGCGTCATGGATCAGCACCGGAACCCCATCGGCGGTGAGCCGAACGTCGGTCTCCAGGATGTTCACGCATTGTGCCTGCGCCCAGCGGAACCCGGCCATGGTGTTCTCCGGTGCTTCACCCGCCGCGCCCCGGTGGCCAATGATGGCGATGTCGTGTGTCAAGGAATGTTGCCTTGTCCGTTACATGTCGAACATGACGTCATTCGCCACGTTGCCTGAACTGCTTGTCATGCCGGATATCTTCGTTCTTCGATGAACGATAGTGAATCCCGAGCGAACTATCCGTCCGTACCAGATGAGTCTGGCTACTTTCCACTACCCATCATTCGAACCTTCAACTCCGGGAAGCCGACGATCTCGAAGGTTGCAGATGCGAGCTCGATTCCGGCGGCGTCGAACTCCCGCAGGAACTCACGACTCAGCTCGTCCTTGAGTTCCCGCACCCCACGAACCGGTGCGATAAAGCGGACGGTGAGCTCCAGCCAGTTGTCGGTCAGCCGGTAGTAGACCTTCGGTTCGACCGGCTGGCTCTGGATGGCATAGCGCCAGGCGAACTGGTCCATGGCGGCGGTCGCATCGGCAGCGATGTCCTGAGTCCACTTCCCGGTTGCATCCAGCAGGATCTCCTCGGCGCGCTCGCGGTCCGCGGAATAGGCGATCGGTATCGTGATCTCTTCCCAGATGTAGTTGAACTCGCGGGAGTAGTTGTAGATGGGCTCATCGAAGACGCGCGCGTTGCTCACGCTGACGATCCTGCCCGTCGGCTGCCGGCTTCGGACCCACATCGCCGGGCTGGCGTCCTGTTCCGCCGGGGGCTGCCCCATCTCGAAGACCTGGGTCATTGTAAACCTAAGGCCAATCACATCTCCTCTTACCCCGCCCATGGTGATGCGGTCACCAACGGAAAACAACTCGCCACGAAGAATCACGACGTAACCAGCGATCGCTGTCACCACCTGCTGCAGCGCGAAGGCAAGTCCGGCAGTCACCAGACCGATCGCCGTCGCCAGGCGCGTGGGGTTATCGAACCAGATCGACAGCAGGCCCAAAACCAGCAGGATCATGGTGACGATCGCGATGCCCTGCCGGGTCCAGAACCGGCGGAGTTCAGACGGCCTCACCCGATATACCGCCTGTAAGATCCGTCGCAGCACCCATTGTAGGCACAGCACGGCAATCAGCAGCACCACCGAAAGCAGGAGCTTCCGTCCGTTCTCGGCGTTTATACCAACGAAGTCGATACCGAACAATTCCATACCAGCGGGACCCTCGCGCGTTTTGACCGCAGTGCTTCCGTACGTTGAATGACCAGTCGTCCGGTACGGTCTGCCGCAAGCCACTTGCCAGCAGTCGTGAGCACAGCAAACGGGAGGTAGTACCGGATCGGCGCCACCTCCCGAACGTCACTTTCCGATCACTGATGGAAGTGCGTTATGCTCCGTTGTCGCGGTTGCCCTTGATCACGCACAGGCAGGCGCGGATCTCGCCGAGGTGGTATGCGCAGTGGGCGAGCATACCGAACGCGCCGCCGATGAACCGCTCATCCCACCCCTCGAACGACGAGGCGAACCTCTTTACCTCCTCATAGGCGTCGCGCAGTTGGTCGACCAGCCGCCGCCACTCGTCGTCGTCGACCTTGCCGACCCGCCACGACCCGTCCCAGTCCGGTTTGCCGACATCCTCGCCGCGTCCCAACCGGTTGGTCAGGTCGAGATAGAACCAGATGTGATTGACCTGGGCGGCGATGTTGGCGCAGCCGCCTCCGACTGGCCGCGACGCTTCCTCGGCGGAGATGGTCGCCAGCGTCTCGAACATCGAGGTGCCCTTGTCGAGGAAGATGCCGGTCACGTCTGTGAAGGCTTCCTCCCAGTTAATCAGGAAGCCGGACCGGAAGTCTTCGAGCGCTATCGTTGATGTCTGTGTTGCCATGTCGTGATCTCCTGACGTTGTGAGCAGCGAACCTGCCTGGACGTCAGTATCACCGGGAGGGCGGACAAAGCGTGTCCGGGTTTGGATGGTTGGCAGCCGCTCAGAACCGGCGACCGTTCGGGTCACCTTCTTCCGGCTGCCAGCGAGTGATGCCAGGCAGTTCATCAAAGTCGGTATCGAACGTAGCAAGCTCGATACCTGCCTGCTGCGCATACGACGCTGTCAGGGCGTCAACGAACTCAAGCTTCGGGCGTTCAGCCCAGAGGTCGAGCGCCCGAAGGATGACATGCTTCGGACGCAGCCTGACTCCTTGTAGGCGCAAGAGCGCCGCCAGACGTTCAGCCGCATCGTCAACGGCCAGGTGGTAATGAGACTTGGCTGTCAGAATGAATGCTACCTCGGCAATAACGGCATCAGAGGTTGTGACATCTATATCGCCACGTCCAACGCGACGGAACAGATTGTCGGCAATGCGCCTCATCCGCTCCGTGTTTGGGTCAGATGATCGCGTGAGCGCACGCAGAAAGACATTGGCGTCGAGAAAGATCATTGGCGATTCAGACGCTGCATCTTCCGCGCCATGGCCTCTTCCGTCGCTTCCCTGATTTCACGATCCAGATCCGCCGTTTCACCTGGCAGCGCTTCAATTGAACCAAGGACAGACTCTAGCGTGTAACGGACTGGCCGTAGCTCCACTTTCTCGTCCTCAGTAAGGACGAAGGTGACTTGGTCGGATGGGTTTACCCCAAGCTTTCTCCGAATATCGGCCGGGATGGTCACTTGTCCCTTGCTACTGATCGTCGAAACAAACTTTTTCATACGGTCCTCCAAGGTAAAGATTCCATACTCATGTAAAGATATGATACTGATGCCTTCACCTCCGGTCAAGCAACAATGTGGCTCTGGGACCATCGTGTTTCGGTCTGGCTTATGGATGGGAATTCTACGTTTACCGCTGCCGATCGGACTGCGGATCAAGGGCGTCCCGCAGCCCGTCGCCGACGAACGCGAAGGCGATCATGATCATCGCAATGAGCAGGCTCGGCATGATCACGAAGATCGGCATGAACGTGATCAGCGGGAACGCCTGGAACACCATGCTCCCCCAGCTGGCGTTGGGCGGGCGGATGCCGATGCCGAGGAAGCTCAGGCTTGCCTCCGCCAGGATGTAGGCCGGGATCGAGAACGACACCGAGACGATGATCGGCGCGAGGCTGTTCGGCAAGACATGGCGCAGCATGATTCGCCCCGGCGTATTCCCCACCGCCCGCGCCGCCTCGATGAACTCCTTCTCTCGCAGGCTCAGCGTCTGGCCGCGCACCAGCCGCGCCATCCCGTTCCACCCGGTGATGGCGAAGGCGACGAACAGCAGCATCAACCCGCCCAGCAACCGCCCGAACCCGGTGTCTCGCAACGAGGCCTGCATGATGATGAACAGCAGCAGCGACGGGAAGGCGTAGACGACATCGACCAGCCGCATCAGGATGTTGTCCCACCGTCCCCCAAGCCAGCCGGAGACGATGCCATAGGTGGCGCCGATCAGTACGGTGATGACGGTCGGGACGATGCCGACGATCATGCTGACCCGCGCGCCGTACAGCAGCCTGCTGAGGTTGTCGCGCGCCAGCGAGTCTGTCCCCAGGGGGTGGTCCCACGACCCGCCGTCCATCCAGAACGGCGGCGTGTTGGAGAACGCGTCGCTGGGGATGTTGTTGGGGTCGTACGGCGCGAGCAGCGGCGCGAATATCGCCAGCACCAGCATGACGCCGATGTAGGCAAGCCCGGCCACAGCCGCCTTGTTCTTCCGCAACCGGCGCCATGCATCCGACCAGAGGCCACGTACCGGACGGTCCAGCCCGGCGACCGCCTGATCCGATCGTTCGACGCCTGAAAGCTGCACTACCATTGCCGCTCGTCTCCGTTCGTCATCCCTGGGAATCCCGGATACGGGGATCGGCGAAGACGTAGGCGACATCGACCATCAAATTTCCCAGGATAATGAAGAAGGAGTAGAACAGCGTGACGCCCATGATCACCGGATAGTCGCGGGTGGAGATACTGTCGATGAACAGCCGCCCCATCCCGGGAATGCCGAACACGCGCTCGATGATGATCGTGCCGGTGACGAGCCCTGCGAACGCCGGGCCGATGATCGTGATCACCGGGATCATGCCGTTGCGCACGACATGGCGGCTGATCACCGCACGCGACGACAGCCCCTTGGCGCGGGCGGTGACAACATGGTCATGCCGCATCGCCTCCAGCACGCTGGACCGGGTCAACCGGGCGATGAAGGCAGCACTGCCGGTGCCGAGCGCAAACGCCGGCAGGATGTAGCTGCGCCAGTCGGTGAACAGGATCGGCACCAGATCCAGGTGGACCGAGAAGACGATCAACAGGAAGATCGCGATTACGAAATCTGGCAGCGTATAGCTGACGGTGGTAACGAACAGGCTGGCGTAATCGGTCATGGTGTTGTGCTTGACCGCCGCCAGGATGCCGACCGGGATGCCGATGCCGAGCGCCATCACCAGCGCCAGCAGGCCAATCCGCGCGGAGTAGGGGAAGCCGTCGCCGATGATTTCGATCACTGACTGGCCCTGCTGGACGAAGGAATCACCGAAGTTGAGCGTGACCGAGTTCTGGAGATAGGTGAAATACTGGACGATCAGCGGCTCATCGAGACCGTATTGCCGGTTGAACGACGCCTCCAGCGAGGGGTCGAGCGACCGTCCCGCCGCGCCCGACCGGGCATCCCACGGACCACCCGGCGCGGTGTGCATCAGGAAGAACGTCACCGTCGCCACCAGCCACAACACCGGAATCGTCCAGAGAACTCGGTTAATGAGATAGCGAACCATGCGTTCAACCCATGCGATCTACGACATCAGGGCTTGCGTCACCAGGCGGCGTGCATGTGGCCACACGCGTGAGTAGTCTGCGTATCCTGTTCGTCTGCCATGGCATGATGGAGGCGTCCGTATCCGCATCCCGCCAAATGTAGCCCTATTGCCGCCACCTCATACATTCAATATGTAGCTGTGTTGGCCATCACCACCAACCGCGTGATGGCTATGCTCATGCGCCGACTTTGGCAATTACCTCTTCGGCCACCCGAGTCACGATCCCGTCCGGGAATGGTGGTGGAAGGTAGAGGACAAAATGCGTTGCTCCAGCCGCGACAAAGCGTTGAAGTTCGCTCACGGACGGTGAAAGGTCATCGTCGCCGAGCCGGTGCTGGTACGAGAGCACGATTTCGTCCGGATTCCGATCGACAGCAGCACAATGGTCGCGCAGGACGCCAACCTTGTGTGTGAACTCCTCGACCGAACCACCCGTGTAGTTCCAGATATCCGCGTGTTTGGCAACTACGCGCAGGGTCAATTGCTCACCACCGCCACCTATCACAAACGGCGGATACGGTCGCTGTACCGGTTTCGGCTCGCTGCGAGCCTGCGACAACTGATAGTAGCGACCGTCGAAGTCAACGGTCGGCTGAGTAAACAGGCGCTTGATGATGTCGCACGCTTCATCAAGCCGACGAATCCGCTCTCCAGGCTTGTACAGCGGTATTCCCATGCTCGCGTGCTCATACTCGTTCCACCCCGCGCCAATCCCGAAGTCGAGCCGACCGTTGGAAATCACGTCGACCGTTGCCGCGATCTTGGCAAGCACGGCGGGATGGCGATACGTGTTGCCAGTGACCATCAAGCCCAACCGCAGCCGCTTTGTTACTGCGGCAAAGGCTGCGAGCACCGTCCATCCTTCAAGGCACGGTCCATCAACCTCCCCTTGGATTGGCGCAAAGTGATCGAACAGCCAGGCGTGCTCGATAAGCGGAATATCCTCGGCTTCCTGCCAGACCTTCAGCATCTCGTCGTACGTCGTGTGCTGCGGTGCGGTTTTGATCCCAAAGCTCAGCATCGTCGTCACTTCCTCGGAACACGGTGGCTCCCGCGCGAGTTGTTCGCGTATGGCTTACACAGTCTGGTCAGGTTCGTCCGAGAGGTACCGGCTGCGCCGAGTGATGGCCGCACCCTCAGAACGACAAAAGCCATTGACAGCGCACTCTGAACGTCGTCTTCGCTTCGTCCCGACGAGTTCGGCCGTGCAGGGGGCGCGGAGAGATTCCCCGCGCCCCCTGACTCTTCATGCCGACGCTACTCCGCGACCATGTAGATCTTCTCGATCTGGTAGCGGGTATCGACGATGGTGGTCGGGTAGGTGACGTAACCCTGCAGAGCGGGGTTGATCAACACCAGCGACTCGCCGTGCATGTAAAACGCGACCGGCGCCTGTTCCGCCAGCAACGCATCCGCCTCCTGGTAAAGGGGGATCGCCTCTTCCAGCGGCAGCGTGTCCGCCTCGGTCACCAGCGCGTTGTACTCCTCGTTGTCCCAGCCCAGCGGCGAACGGGTCGAGCCCGGACCGAAGACCAGCGACAGCCAGTTTTGCGGGTGCGGATAGTCCTCGAACCAGTTGCCGAGGTAGAAGATCAACGACGGGTCACGATTCGTCCGCAGTTCCTGCAGCTGCGCCACGTCGATCGGTGTCGGCTCGATCGTCACGCCCAGATCCTGCTGGAAGTTCTGTGACCAGAACGTCGCCTGTTGCTGGGCGATGGCTGATTCGCTGTTGTAGTACAGCTGCTGGGCCGGGAAGCCTTCGCCACCGGGGTAGCCGGCATCGGCGAGAAGCTGTTGCGCCAGTTCCACATCGTAGGTCTGCTGGTATTCCGTCTGGTACCCCGGAATGCCCTCGTAGAGGAAGGTGCCAGCCGGCACGTTCACGCCATTGGAGATCTGGTTGATGTACTGCTCGCGGTTCATCGCCGCCGCGAACGCCTGCCGCACCAGCACATCGTCGAATGGCTCCGACAAGCTGTTGAAGGCCATGTAGAATGTGCTGGCGCCGATCGTCCGCTGGAGCTGCTCGCTCAGCTCCGGATCGGCCTCGATCTGCGGCAGCAATGTCGAGGACGGGCCGATCAGGTCGAACTCACCCTGCTGGTAGGCCAGGAACTCGGTTTCGGGGCTATCGATCTCCCGGTAGATCAGGGTCTGGATGCCGGGCGCGCCGCGGAAATAGTCGTCATTGCGCTCGAACACCCACTCCTGGTTTTCGGTGTGGCTCGTCACGATGAAGGGGCCGTTGCCGATGTAGTTCTCGATGTTCCGCCACCATTCCGGATCGTCGCCAACCAGGTCCTCGCGGACCGGATAGGTGACCCAGGTGGTCATCACGTACGGGAAGTAGCCAGCGGCGAAGTCGAGGCTGATCTGCAGGGTGGAGTCATCGACCGCGACGATCGACTCATCCAGCACCGCTTCCAGGTTGGCGGTGTCGCCTTCTGGATCGGCGCTGCGCCAGTCCTCACACCCGGTGATCGCGTAGAGGATGTTGGAGTAGTTGCCCGCAACCACCGGACTGCACGCACGCTTGATCGCGTAGGCATAGTTGCCCGCGGTAACCGGCTCGCCGTCGGTGTAGGTCATCCCCTCGCGAATGTTGAAGGTATAGACCGTGCCATCGGCCGAGACGGTCGCGGTGTCGGCGCCGGCGTCCGCGACAAGGTTCTCGTCGTTCAGCGCCAGCAGCGGCACGTAGACCTTGGACGCGATCTCGATCTCGTTCAGAAAGGCCAGCACCTGCGGGTCGCCGGTGCTGATCTCATTGCCGAGATTGAAGGTGACGGTTGCGTCGGGAATTGCATCCGGCTGCTCGCTACCCGGCGCCTGCGGGATTTCGGCCAGCGGCAGATCCGCCGCCGCGGCGACTGGCGACGCCACCGGAGACGCCATTGGCGTTGCGGTATCTTGGGCGACGGCAATGCCGACTGTCTGCAGCAACAGCACCGCGGTCAACCCGAGAATGACGCGGGTCTTCCAGGCAGCGCCTGACCTCGAACGGCTCACGTGAATCATTGATTCGCCTCCTCGTCGGTCCTCCTCCTGATCACGGGCGATCAGGAGGCATCCGTGCTCTCTGCCGCTACACAATCACCATTAGGACAACGATGCTTTTCGCCCCTGACGGAGACTTCAGCAGAGGAACGTCGCTCACATCACGGTGAATGTGTTCCGCCCGAAGTCAGATTGTGAACTGCACAAGAAGCTAACTATCACAAGCTACGACTCACCGGTCCCGATGTCAAGCCGTGACGCGGTTGGAAAGGCAGATTCCAGCATTGCTTAGGAACTCGTTGCGGGTTGTGTCACGTTTGTTCCCAGTCCGTCGCTCCAGAATGAACGTTGAACCAAAGGAGAGTTTCTTCAATGTGGGATTGTGCTCGTCCATGACTCTCCAGACCGGCGTGATCTCCTCGATCGGCGCGCCATTGACAAACGCTTCGCGGGCCGCCTCCGTCACGATCCGTAGCTGAATGCCTGTCGTCACCGGGCAGGTATCGAGCGTTTGTCACCATGCCCTACACAGATGTTCTCGCCAATCTCATGCGCTACCCTTCATCTAATACCCAACTACCCGTTACTAGGCTCAAGGTATCCGGTTCCTCTAACAACGTAATCAAACGGCAGCAAGGACACACTATGGAATTTCATGATGTCGTTCGCAAACGGCGAATGGTCCGCAATTTTACGGATGAGCCAATACCTGGCGACGTCATCGACCGGATTGTCGAGGCGGGCCAGCATGCCCCCAGTGCCGGTTTCAGCCAGGGCGTGGTCTATGTCGTGGTGACCGACAAGGAGATGCGTCAGGCCATCGGTGAGATCGCCGGCGAGGAGCACTATGTCCGCGATGGATTCGACCCGTTCATCTCCGGCGCGCCAGTCCAGATCGTGATCTGCACCAGCGAGCAGGTCTATCACGATCGCTACAACGAGCGGGACAAGCGAGCTGAAGGCGAAGAGGAGATCGACTGGCCAACCCCGTACTGGCACACCGATGCGGGCGCGTCGTTGATGCTGATCCTGCTCGCGGCCGTGAACGAGGGACTGGGCACGGCCTTCGTCGGGGTGTTCGATCCACCGGCGCTCCAGAAGTTGCTGGGCATCCCGGAGGAGTATCTGCCGATCGGCGTGACGATGGTCGGGCACGCCGCCCCGGACAGGAAATCCGGCTCACTCAAGCGAGGCCGGAGATCGCTCGATGATGTGCTTCACCGGGAGCGTTGGTAACAGGAACCTCTGACGCTGACAGACGACGGTATCAACTGCTCGCCTTACATCAGGCAGCACCTGCCCGGTGTGGAGGAAACAGTGCGGTATCCTTCCTCATGCCTCCGGACCGAACTGGTCCGCTGACCCACCCCAACGCCGGTCAGGAGTCTCCGGGTGTCCAGTTCCCCCGACGTGTCCATCGCCGTCCATGACCTGCGTAAGGTCTACCAGGTCCCGGAACGCGACAGCGGCCTTCGCGCGGCGGTCACCAGCCTCTTCAATCGCAAGAGCCGAGCGGTCGAGGCCGTGCAATCGATCAGCTTCGATATCCAGCCCGGCGAGATCGTCGGCTTCCTGGGCCCCAACGGCGCCGGAAAGACCACGACGCTCAAGATGCTCTCCGGCCTGCTGCATCCCACCACCGGCACCGCCGATGTGCTCGGCTACACCCCGTGGGACCGCGACCGTGCCTACCTCGGCCAGATGGCGCTGATCATGGGTAACCGCAATCAGCTCACCTGGGATATCCCGGTGGCCGACTCGTTCGAGCTCAATAAGGCGATCTTCCGGATTCGGGCGAGCGACTATCGCACGCGGGTCGATGAGCTGGTCGAGCTGCTGGACATCGGCGACCTGATTCGCAAGCCGGTCCGCAACCTCTCGCTCGGCGAGCGGATGAAATGCGAGATCGCCGGATCGCTGCTGCATCAGCCGCGGGTGCTGTTTCTCGACGAGCCGACGATCGGGCTCGATGTCGCCATGCAACGCCGCATCCGGTCATTCATCTCGGAATACAACCGGCGCACTGGCGCGTCGATCCTGCTCACCAGCCACTACATGGCCGACGTTGAGGCGCTGTGCCAACGGGTGATCGTGATCCATCACGGATCGCTGCTCTACGACGGCGACCTGGCTGAGCTGGTCCGCCGCTTTTCGCCGAACAAGACCATCATCGTCGAGCTGGAGGAAGGCGCCCCCGCCCCGGACGATCGCATCGCGGCGATCATCGACAGGGCCGAAGTGATCGAGCAGAGCGCGGTCGGGCTCACCATACGCGTGCCGAAGGCGCAGACCGCCGCTGCCACGAGCCGCCTGCTCGCCCATCTGCCGGTCAGCGATCTCACCGTGGAGGATCCGCCGATCGAGGAAGTGATCGAGGACGTTTTCAACATCGATGTCGACGCTGCCCCGTCGAAGGACGAACGCGCCACGATGATGGCCACCGGCGCGACCTGCCCGGTCGACCACGGTCAGTTTGCGCGGGACGAGGCGTCCTGATGGCGGCGACCCCAAAGCCCAGTTGGTTACGGCACCCGCGTATCATGGTTAAGACAAACCCCCTGGTCGTCAGCCTGGCATTCGCCGAGGTACGGTACCAAGGAGTGTTTCCCTTACAGACTAACACCATGCAACCGACAGAGGCCTCCTGATGGCGACATCGGCTCCGGAGAATCGATCAACCTTCGATGACCTCTCGCCCCGCTCCCTGCTCGGTTACTACGCCGCCAAGTTCCGGGCGGAGTTCGCGCTGCAGCTCGCCTATCGCGGCGCGATGCTCATCTGGCTATTCGGGCTCATCATCCAGCCGCTGGTCTCGCTCGTGGTCTGGACCACCGTCGCCGACTCCAACGGCGGCGAGGCGGGTGGATTCACCACCGGCGAATACGCCGCCTACTTCGTGGTGCTGATGGTGGTCAACCACCTCACCTTCGTCTGGCACATGTGGGAGTTCGGCTGGCGTATCCAGACCGGATTCTTCTCGCCGATGCTGATGCGTCCGATCCATCCAGTCCACAACGACGTCGTCGAGAACCTGTCGTTCAAGGCGATGGGCCTGATCGGCATCGTGCCGGCGGCGATCATCCTGGCGGTCGTCTTCAACGCCGATTTCGGCGAGACATCGTTCGGCAACGCCGCCGCCTTCGTCCCCGCGCTGCTGCTGGCGATGGCGCTGCGGTTCATCCTGGAATGGACGCTCGCCCTCGCCGCGTTCTGGATGACCAAGGTCTCGGCGATGAACGACTTCTACACCTTCCTCTCGTTCTTCCTGTCCGGCATGATCGCACCGCTGGCCCTGCTACCGGAACCGGCGCGGATCGTCGCCAACATCCTGCCCTTTCGCTGGACGGTCTCCTTCCCGGTCGAGGTTCTGCTCGGGCAGGTTGGCTCCGGCACGATAATCGTTGGCTTCGGTGTCCAGCTGCTGTGGATCGCGATGGCGGTGTTGATCCTCCGGCGTCTGTGGGCGGTCGCGGCGTCACGCTATTCGGCCGTCGGCGCCTGAACCGGGAGGGATTGTCACGCATGCACGCACTGACCGTGATCTGCACCTACGTCCGGCTCGGGATGCTGAACGTGTTGCAGTATCGCGGTGATTTCATCTTCCAGATCGTCGGCATCCTGATCGGCCTCGTGACATCGCTGCTCACTATCGGCATCGTCTTCAACCAGACCGACTCGCTCAACGGCTGGACGACCGATGACCTGATCGCCCTGGTCGGCATCCAGATCCTGATGCGCGGGGTGATCTCGATGGTGATCCGTCCCAGCATGCAGCAGTTAATGGAAGGCGTCCGGCTGGGGACGTTCGACTTCACCCTCACCAAACCGGCGGACGCGCAGCTGCTCGCCAGCGTGTCACAGTTCAACGCCGCCGCTGTCGCCGATATCGTGATCGGGCTCGGCGTGCTGGTTGTGTCGCTGGCGCGGCTGGGCGCGACGGTCGGGTTCGCCGACGCGATCCTGTTCGTCGTCCTGCTCTTTGCCGGCACGGTGATGGTCTACAGCTTCCTGCTGATGCTCTCCACGTGTTCGTTCTGGTTCGTGAAGCTCAGCAACATCCTCGTCATCTTCGGCACTATGTTCGAGAACGCTGGGCGCTGGCCGATCACGATCTACCCCGGCTGGTTCCGGGTGACGCTGACCTTCCTGATTCCCGTGGCCGTGGCGATCACCGTCCCGGCGCAGAGCCTGACCGGACGCCTGGACTGGCAAACGACGATGCTCGCGCTCGGGCTGACGGCACTGTTCGCCGTTGGCTCCCGCTGGTTCTGGAAATTTGGCCTGACGCACTACACCGGCGCGTCGGCCTGATCCGGGAGTCGCCGCATGTCACGACAACGCCTCCAGACCATCAGCGCCGCAACGGTGGTGATGCTGGGCGCGGTGATTGTCTGGGCGATCAGCTCGCTGGACAGCGTGGCCGAGGTCCATCCCCGCTTTCCTGTAACGGTGCAGCTGTACGGCGTCTACCTCGTGCTGATCGCTCCGATGGTGTTCCTGCCCACGCCCGTCCCCGCGCTGGGGCGGCTCGGCCTGTGGAACGCGCTCGGCCTCGGCATCGGCGGGCTGATCATCGGCGCC
>JACCVC010000067.1 GCA_013698305.1 Chloroflexia bacterium | reverse complement strand
CCAGAATCACCAGGTCCGGACGCTGCTCGCGAATGCTCTCGTACACTTCCTGCGTCTGGCGGGAGAAGTTATCGAGCGTGACGCGATACCCTTCTTCACTGAGCAGCTCGTCAAAGAGGTGCAGGATAGCGGGATTATCGTTGACGACCAGTATGTGTTTTCTGGCATCGGTGTCGTTCGTCGTCATGGGTCGTGATTGTGGCCCTCCAGCTGTCGCAGCAGCAACCCGATCTTTCTCCCTGATTGCTCAATAGTAGCAAGCGCTTGGAAAAGTTGCTGACGATCCAGATCTTCGCCCCGACGGATGCGGCGCTGCCAGAGCTGCGAGTATCCACGGATTACGGTGAGCGGCGACGCGATACGAGAGAGCGCCCCCTTGACCATGTCGTCCTCAGGGTGCTTGGGTGGGGTAGGGTGGCCGGTTGAGTGAGCAGGCATTGGGTATCTCCTTACGGCAGGAACATCTGACGTTAGGATGCCTGTATGCACTTGAGGTGCCACGATCCTGATCGATTAGGTAGCGAGGCGGTCCGTCGTCTCGCGCCATCGGGCCCGTGCCGCCTCGTCCCGTTCGGTGGCGATCAGGGTCTTTTCTTGAGCGCGAGCCCCAGCCGGGCCAGCGCCCGGCTCATGGTGGCGACGCTGACCGGGGCATGGCCGTCCCCCATCCTCTGCGCATAATGGTCGGCCAGTGTCGCATCGGTGTGTGCCGCAACCTGGGCCCGCAGTGCGGGCTCGTCGGCCAGACCAATCTTCCGCGGCCCACCGGGGGAGTGGCCGGGGTCCAGCGAGCATCCATGCGCGGCCTTGCGCGTCCACCGCCGCATACTGCTGGGACTGACGCCGGTTCGCTGCGCAACCTCAACCACCGATAGACCGGACGCCACGGCCTGCACGAGTCGCTCACGGAGATCGCGGGAGTATCCACGTGCCATCCACCTACAGTGCCAGATAGTCAACGAACATGCAACCCGCCCTAAGCGGTTTCGCAAAAGTCTTTGACCACCCGCCCTCGTGGAAGACGCTCGACTGAACGGGTGGTATTACCAGCAGGAATGCACAAGAACTTTTGTCAACCTGCTTAGGATCAAGATGCAGTCTAATCGCCATTGCGCGTGCGAGTGGCGTTCTATGGACGAGACGCGAACTATAGTTGCGGCGGGAAACAGGGGAGTCGTCTCATCAACCGCCACATGCCTGATACACTGCGAGAAACAAGTTACCTTGTGCATCCTTACTTTTCAGGAGAGAACGGGAATGCGTCGGACAACCAACACTGCACTTTTCCTCGTCGCCTTGCTGCTCGCCGTGCTGACAACATCGGCATCACCATTGAGTGCTGCCCAGACCGATGACGGTAACGTGCCTCAGCCTGTCATCGTCACCTTCAAGAGTGCCGACGGCAGCACCTTCCGAGCCGTGCTGGAACTGCCAGCCGACATCGCCGCGGTCGAAGCGGCGCTGGCAGGGGACGGATATGCCGGTATTCCGAACGGCGCCCTGGCGTATGGGGATGGTGGCGTCAACGCTCCTCATGACTGGCATATGGTTGATACAGAGCTTGCGGATATCACCATTGAGGTGTGCGATGGCACCGCTTCGATGGTCGACGAGGATGTTGCTTACTGGGTCGAGAACGTCGGTCGATTCTGTCCCTGGTCCGCCACGGTCGTTGCTATCGAACCCGTTAACGGGACCGACCCTGGCGACGGCAATGCTTTTCCACCGCCTCCGACCTCCGGCGAAGGTGTGGATGAGTATACAGACCAGGTCCGACAGTGGATCAACGCCCTCATTGCCGCGTTGCTGGCCATTCTGACCGACCTCAGACAACAGACGCCCGGCTGACCATTCCGCTGGAGTGCGTAAAAACAGGTTCAGTAGGACCAATCCAGCATCAGAATGAAAACTCCAATGTGGCGGCGGCCGTCATTGCGTTGGCATGGGCTGGCACGTCGGACAAAAGCTGGTTCCCCGACCCCCGAGCTTCGTCCAGGCCAGTTCGTTGTCGCATCGACCGCAGCGCTGCCCCGCCTTGCCTTTGCCGTAAACCTGAAGAAAGTCGGCGTTTCGACCCTGCTCACCGTAAGGGTTCTCGAATGACGAAAACGTGGTGCCCTGGTTGAGCAACGCCGCCCGCAGGACGTAACGTATTGCCCGCACCAGCCGGCGATGATCGTCTTGCGTCAAGGTCCCGGCAGGTGTGAACGGGTTGATTCTTGCTCTGAAAAGGGCTTCGTCGACGTAGATGTTGCCGAGTCCGGCGACGATCCTCTGGTCGAGCAGGACGTTCTTGACCGGCGCGGTGCGACGGCTAGCCATCTGGGCGAGATAGCTGGCCGAAAAGCGTCGTTCGAGCGGTTCCGGTCCGAGCCTTGCGAGGGCGGCTCTGGCACTGTAGGCGTCGAGACAGAGGACACGACCGAACTTGCGCTGGTCGGCGAAGCGAAGGTCTTGACCAGAGTCCAGGTGCAGCGCGAGATGCTCGAACCGTACTGGAGCGGCATCATTTGGAAGCACCAGCAGGCGCCCAGTCATCCGGAGATGAATGACCAGCGCCAGACCCTCGCTCAACGGAATCGAAAGGTATTTGCCGCGCCGCTGAGGACAGCCGAGTGTCTGGCCGCGGACCAAGGCCCGGAACGTGTCGGGGTCCATGTCGCCGATGACGCCCTGAAAATCATGGAACGTCACGCCGGTTATCTGGCGACCGACGGTCTCCTGTTCCAGGATGCGGCGGACTGTCTCGACTTCGGGGAGTTCTGGCATACTTTGTCCCAGTATAGTGAGGGATCGAGACGCTGATCTGGGTGTCTTGATCGAAAGGATCCGTTTGAGTATGATTGATCCAGACTGTCTTTTCTGCAAGATCGTGGCGGGCGACATTCCGGCGGACACGGTGCTGGAAACCGACGATGTGCTGGTGTTTCGAGACATCGCACCCCAGGCGCCGGTGCATCTACTGGCGGTGCCAAAGCGTCACATCCCCTCGATAGCTGAAGTGGGGCCGGAAGATCATGGCCTGCTCGGCGCGTTGGTTCAGGCAGCGAACGATGCCGCAGGCGCCTTCGGGCTTGAGGATCGGGGCTACCGTATCGCCTCCAACGTCGGCGACGAAGCGGGGCAAACGGTGTTCCATCTTCACCTGCACATCATGGGCGGCGCTCCACTGGGCGCTCTCGCCGTCACCGATCTTCAGGACAGGACACCATGACCGAATCACTCAAGACGCGACTTCAGGCTGATCTCAAGGTCGCGATGAAGGAGAAGGACCCACCACGCCGAGATGCGATCCGACTCATTATTTCCGACGTGAAGAGCAGGGAGATCGATCTTCAACGCGAGCTCAGCGAGGAGGAAGAGATCAGGCTGCTGCAAACTCAGGCCAAGCAACGGCACGACTCGATAGAGCAGTTTCGCGCCGGGAACCGGGAAGACCTGGTCGACAAGGAGCAGCTTCAGCTCGACATCATCGAATCCTACCTGCCTAGCCAGATGTCGGATGATGACTTGCGCGCGTTCGTGGAGCAAGGCGTCACCGAAGCCGGGGCAGAAGGTCCGAAGGATATGGGCAAGGTCATGGGGCTCTTGTCAAAGCGCAGCGACGGTCGGGTCGATGGGCGCAGGCTTTCCGAGGCGGTTCGCGCGCGTCTCGGTCAGTGAGGGAGCGATCTTCCGAATCGCCGCTTTCGGTGGAGTTGACCGTCGACTGGGCGCTGACAACGGAGGATGATCAGATCAGCCCGCACCATGCGGAAGATCTCATACGCCATGCGCTGGTGCAGGAGTGTCAGACCGGGTCGTGGCACTTCGCGATCCGGTTTGTCAATGACCTGGAGATGGCGCAGCTGCACGAGACCTGGCTCGGTGATCTGTCGCCTACCGACATCTTGACGTTTGCGTACGATCCGGAAGACGGCGCACAAGGTGGAGACATTGTCATTTCCCTAGACACCGCGGCTCCCAACGCCACGGATGCTGGATGGCGGCTGTCAGATGAGCTTCACTTTCTCATGCTACACGGACTGCTCCATGTGCTTGGTTGGGATGACCATAGCGCGACTTACCGGGCGGCTATGCTGGAACGTCAGCAGGAACTACTGGCGTCGTGGAAGCCTCGCGAAGACATCGAATGATTATTGGGGCGAGAGCTGTCGCGCAAGCAAGAGGCGGAGGCGATCCGCCGCATGGAGCGCGGATCGGCGGTGCATGTCGTCGATTGACGCCCTGAGTCCGGTTTGCGTCACGTCGCATGCTCCGTTGGCGGTGTCGAGCGCAACCGTCGCATGTCCATGAAGCACGTTGCGCTCATCGAAACCACCGCTGATCACGATGGCGACACCGATGGTCGCGGCGGCTTCCTCGCGAGCTTGTTTTGCCAGGGTCGTTGCCCGTCCATGTGCTTCCTCATGGTCCAGTGAGAGGTCCAGCGGCAGCACGCGCCCATTGAGGAGCGGGTGGGTGAGATCGTCTCCGGGGACCGAGGTGAGCATTCCCGAGAAGGCGCCTCCGCTACCGAGTTCGACGACGGCGAGGGTTGCAGTATTTCGTTCCAGGCCGCTGATCAGAACGGACGGAAGCGTATCTGAATCTCGCCCCCAAACAAACTTGCCCAAGTGATCCTCGACCTCGCTGATGCCTGTTGCGAGCATGCGGTCCGCGTCACTGGCGGAGTCGCTCATGGCGGTGACACGAATATGAACGCCGTCGTCCTTGGCGTAGGTCGCGATGATTGGGTGTGGTCGCAGGACAAGATCATGGATCACGTCTTCGGCGGCGGATTCGCCTATGCCCAGGGTCTTGAGCGTCACCGAACGGATAGCATGGCCGCCCGCCAGTTCCTGGAGCGCGGGCAAGGCTTGTTCGCGCCACATCCGGTACATCTCTCGGGGCACGCCTGGCATGGCGATTACCGTGCCGCGATGCGCGCCATTCTTGAGCCGCACGATCCATCCCGGCGCCGTGCCGACCGGGTTGGCGAGGGTTTCGGACGATGGAATCACCCAAGCCTGTTTGGCGTTGCGAGCGGGCATGTCCTGACCGCGGTTGGCGAAGAAGGACTCCAGTTCCCGAAGCAGGTCGCTGTCGAGTTCGGGTGTTTCGCCAGCGATCTCGGCGATGGCTTCGCGGGTGAGATCGTCGTCGGTCGGACCCACGCCGCCGGTGCAGATGACTACGTCAGCTTCCGAAAGCGCGAGCATGAGGGTGGCAACCAGCGATTCCTGGTTATCGCCGACCTGGGTTACCCTGATGAGATCGATGCCGGCCGCCGCACATTCCTGCGCGAGAAACGTCGCGTTGGTGTCGGTTATCTGGCCCGACAAAAGCTCCGATCCGATGGACACTGCCCACGCCCGCATGCAATCCTCCGCTGAGTTCAAACGCGAGAAATAGTGAAAGACGCACCACTGAGGTACCCTCGGAGGGACTCGAACCCCCAACCTCTTGGTCCGAAGCCTTATCCTCCAGTATACCATCTATTCCCATCAACTCCCGGATATGTGGTAGAATCCCTGTATCGACGGGGAAATAGAGCCGAGATCATGGCGACTCTCTCGCATCTATTCCCGTCAATTTGCGGCCACATATGGCCACATCGGCCACATTTCGGCCACATTTCCGGATGGAGGATGGACACGATGAGCGTCACGAAACGGCTGGACAAAGACGGAAAGAATCGTTGGCTGGTGCGCGTCGAGCAACCCGACCCACTGACCGGTAAGCGCCGTCGAGTCACCGTGGGGACATTTCCGACGAAGCGGGAAGCCGAGCTTGCTGAGGCAAAGGCGATCACCGCGAGAGAGCGGGGAAGCCTGATCGAACCAGATACCGCCACCGTCGCCGAGCTGCTGGATACGTGGATGGCTTCCAAGGCTGCGGACGTAACCGCGCAGACCACCGCCGGGTACGCCATCATCATCCGTGTGCACCTCAAACCGGCGTTCGGCACGGTCAGGGCCCAGAAGCTGACGGCGGCACGGGTTCAGGCCCAGTACGGCGACTGGCGCGAAGCGGGAATGAGTGGACGCACCATGCGGGAATGTCACCTCGTGCTCTCGCAGGCGCTGGGTCAGGCCGCCCGCTTTGGCGTGGTCCAGTCGAATGTCTGTCAGGTGGTGACCCCGCCACGGCGAGAGCGATCCACGCCGGCGGTCTGGTCCAGCGATGAAGCCATGACGTTCATTGACGTTGCCCAACACGACCGCCTCTCGGTGCTGTGGCACCTGCTCTTGCTCGAAGGGATGAGGCGCGGTGAGGCGCTGGGTC
>JACCVC010000031.1 GCA_013698305.1 Chloroflexia bacterium | reverse complement strand
GCGGGCCTACGAGACAGCGTGATCGCTTTCCATCAACCTTGACGGTCGATGCGCGTGATCACCTCCAGTACTTTACCCGCGCGTCTCGATTTGCGATAACACTGTATCAATACGGCGGCGGTTGCTCGCCATTCTCGACGCAGCGATGAATCAGGAGTGAGACAGACCATGCCCTCGATACCGACCATTTCGCAGGCGACCTATGAAGAGCGGTTGCATCGTGTACAGCGAGCTATGCGGGAACAGGACATCTCCTGGCTGCTGCTGGGACCGTCCGCCGACCTGTTGTACCTGACCGGGTTCGACGCCCACGTCAGCGAGCGGCTGAACCTGCTGATGCTGCCGGCGAATGGCGACCCGTCGCTGGTGGTGCCGCAACTCGAAGCGCCGAATGTCGGCGACGCGGCAAAGCTGGTGTCGTTGCAGTCCTGGGCAGACCACGAGTCGCCGGTTGACCTCGTTGCATCCAGCGTTTCTGGTGACATTGGCGCCGTCGCGGTGGGGAACCATCTCTATAGCGCCTTCCTGTTGCGAATTCAGGATGCGGTCATGGCCGAAAGCTGGATCGAGGCGGGAGACCTGATGCGCTCCTTGAGGATGGCCAAGGACGCCACCGAGATCGAACTGCTGGAGATCGCCGGTCGCAACAACGACCTTGCCTGGGAGGCGTTCGTCAAGGCGGGACCGCTCAGCGGCCTCACCGAGCGGCAGGCGCTCGACCGCCTGCTCAACCTGACGATGGTGCAGGGGACCGGTCAGTGCTGGGGCATCTGCGCCAGCGGCCCTAACGCCGCGTCGCCGCATTACAGCACCGGAGATCGCATCATTCAGCAGGGGGATTCAGTGATCTTCGACTGGGGCGGTCCGATCGGCGGCTACTATTCGGATGTGACCCGGACGGTTCATGTCGGTGAGCCGGGCGACGAGTTCCGCAAGGTCTACGGCATTGTGCTGGCGGCAAATCAGGTGACGCTCGACGCGGTGCGACCTGGCGTGGCGTGTCAGGAACTGGACCGCGCAGCCCGAAAGCTGATTACCGATGCCGGCTACGGTGACGCCTTTCTGCATCGGGTCGGACATGGTCTTGGGCTGGAAGTGCATGAAGAGCCGTACCTCGTCGAAGGAAACGATCTGCCGCTCGAAGAAGGGTTCGTGTTCAGCGATGAGCCAGGTATCTATCTGGAGGGTCGGTTCGGCGTTCGCATCGAGGACGCGGTCGTCTGCACCGCCGGTGGTGGCCGCCGTCTCAACGAGAGCACCCGCGAACTCGTGGTGATGACGTAATGCCGACCCTGTGTCGACATGAAGGGAGCCAGATGCCAGCCAGCGTGAACCGGGAGCGGCTCCTGAAGACCATCGACGACTATGCCCGCATCGGCGCGACCGATAGCGGCGGCGTGACCCGGCTTGCCCTCTCTGAAGACGACGGACGGGCTCGCGAGCGGTTTGCCGGGGATGTTACGGGCGCCGGGCTGGAGTTGAGCGCCGATGACTTCGGTAACATGGTGGCCCGTCGTGAAGGTTCAGAAGTCCTCGCTCCGATCCAGATCGGCTCCCACCTCGACACCGTCCGCAGAGGAGGTCGGTTCGACGGCGCACTCGGCGTGCTCGGTGGGCTGGAAGTGATCCGGGCATTCAATGACGCCGGAATTACCACTCGCCATCCGGTCGACCTGATCAACTGGACCAACGAGGAGGGCGTCCGGTTCGAGCCGGCAATGATGGGCTCGGGTGTCGCCTGCGGCGTATTCGACCGGGAATGGGCCTGTGACCGCACCGATCTTGATGGCGTTCGACTCGGCGATGAGCTTCGGCGAATTGGCTTCCAGGGTGAGCGCAACAATCGGCCGCCAACCGGGGCGGCATATCTCGAACTGCATATCGAGCAGGGTCCGGTGCTTGATGATGCCGATATTCCGGTCGGTATCGTCGAGGGCATCGTCGGCATCACCTGGATCAATGTCCGCATTTTGGGACAAGCCGATCACGCCGGCCCGAGCCCGATGGCGCTCCGGCGCGATGCGCTTGCCGCCGCCGCCGAGATCATCCTGGTGGTCGAGCATCTCGCCTCCGAGTCGGGCCCGCCGGTTGTCGGGACAGTTGGTCGGTTCGATCTCGAACCCAATATCATCAACACCATCCCCAGCCAGGTCGAGATGAGCGTCGATTTCCGCCATCGGGATGCTGAGGGGCTCAAACGGCTCGTGGACCGGTTGATCGAGTCGGCGGATGAGATCGAGACCCGACGCGGGGTCGATATCCAGCTCGAACGCTTCTGGACCAGCCCGCCGACCGCATTCGACGCGCGAATCGTGGACGCGGTCGCCCTGGCTGCGGATGCCGTCGGAGCGCAATCCCGGCGGTTGTGGTCGGGTGCCGGGCACGACGCGAAGTACGCCGCGGAGATGACTCCCACCGGGATGATCTTCGTTCGCTCCAGGGGCGGGCTCAGCCACTGCGAGCAGGAGTTCAGCGAATCCGACGACATCGTCGCTGGCGTGGCAACATTGCTCCAGACAGTTTTCGCGCTGGATGCGTCACTGGACTCAATCGTCACGTAGGGGCAGACCCTGTGTCTGCCAGACTTCTGGAGACGCAATGCCAAACCTGGAACCCGATTCGACCGCACCTGAAGTCGGGTACGAGATCGAACACGGTCATGCTGCCTACACCGATGCCGAGCTCCTGGATCAAAGTCAACTCAACGCGCAGTCGCTCGTTCTGGCGACCTTCGAGGCGATCGGCAATGATCAGGAACTCTTGGATCGCATGGTGGATCGGATCGCCGCCACGTTCGCCAATGCCTGGGACACCGACCGGGAGTGGCAGCCATTGGAGGTGCTGGACTCGCTGCTGACCAACTTCCGGTCGTTCGGCGGGAGTGTGAATTCGCACGAACCGGACGGCGACACGCCCAGCGCCGTTGTCAGCGATCTTCCGTCGCCCTACCTCTGCGAGCTCCTGGAGGTGTCTCAGGTGCGGTTCCTTCCTATGCTTTCCATCTGCGAGCGACTTGTGCGCACGCTGGGATGCGAGTTCGAGTGGAGCCACGACGCCGACGCTAGCCAGATCAACCTCCGGGTCAGGAAACTGGCGTGACCGCCTGGATCGGGAAGG
>JACCVC010000317.1 GCA_013698305.1 Chloroflexia bacterium | reverse complement strand
CCACCGAACGTCAACGTAATCGGAGGCTGACATGACCGAACAACGCAGACTGAACCGACGTCATTTCGTGTATGGCTCCGCCGCCGTCGCCGGTGGTATCGCCGGGCTTCCGTCCATCGCGGGTGGCGCCGCGCTGGCGCAGTCGCCAGAGGCGGCGCTGCCAGCATCGTTCCAGGAATCGCCGTTGCTCGCCGAGCAGACCGGAAGCGGCGCGTTGCCGCCAGTAGCGGAGCGGTTGCCCGCCAACCCCGTGGTGCTGACGCCAGTGGAAGAGATCGGAACCTATGGCGGTGACTGGAACACGGCAACGACCAGCCAGGGCAGCGGCTACGAGCTTCGCACCATGGCCTATGAGCATCTGGTGCGATGGAATACTGGCGAAATCCAGTTCACGTCGGATGACGTGATTCCGAACGTCGCCGAGCGGTTCGAGGTCAACGAGGATGGTTCGGAGTACACCTTCTACCTGCGACAGGGCATGAAATGGTCTGATGGCGAGCCGTTTACCTCCGCCGATCTCATGTTCTGGTACGAAGATGTCGTGCTGAATGAGGACATCTCACCGGTGGTACCCTCCTGGCTGAGGGTCGACGGTCAACCAGTCGTCGTGGAAGCGCCGGATGAGTACACGGTCATCTTTCGCTTTGCCGGACCTTATGGCCTCTTCCTGCAGCGGCTGTGCACGAACCTGGGCGAACAGCTGACCGCGGTGCCCGCCCACTACCTGCGGCAGTTCCACCTCTCATACAACGAAGATGTTGTGGCGCAGGCCGAGGCGGAGGAGCTTCCCGACTGGATGGGCCTCTTCTTCTCGCGCCAGGCATGGCGGGAGAATCCGGAATTGCCGGTGCTGTTTGCCTGGCAGATGACCACCCCAATCGGCGAGGATCCCACACGGTTCATCGCCTCACGCAACCCGTATTACTGGAAGGTGGACACGGAGGGCAATCAGCTTCCATATCTCGATCGCGTCGTTTTCGATGTGGTTACCGAGCCCGAGGTCATGCTTCTGCGGGCGCTTAACGGCGAGCTCGATCTTGTCACCGACTACGTCAACCAGCTGCAGAACCAACCGCTCTTCTTCGACAACCAGGAGGCGGGCGACTTCGAAATGTACGCAATCACCTACTCGCAACAGGCGAGAACGGTGATTGCGCTCAATATGACCCATCCGGATGCGGCAAAACGCGAGATCTTCCAGAACAAGGACTTCCGGATCGGTCTCTCCCACGCGATCGACCGGCAGGCGCTGATCGACACGATCTACGTTGGACAAGGCGAGCCATACCAGGTTGGTCCGCGGCCCGAGTCGCCGATGTACAACGAGCAGCTCGCCAAGCAGTACACCGAGTACAACGTGGATTTGGCCAACGAGCACCTGGACCGGGTTCTGCCAGAAAAGAACGGCGACGGCATGCGGTTGGGGCCGGATGGCGAACCGTTCCTGTTCCAGATCGAATTCGCCACCGAATTCCGGTCCGAGTGGGCGACGATACTCGAGTTCTCCCAGCAGTATTGGCAGGCCGTTGGCATCGACATGCGTCCGGAAGCAGTGGAGCGATCACTCATGTATGAGCGGAAGGAGGGCAACCAGTCCGACGCGACGGTCTGGGAAGGCGAAGGTGGCCTGGAAGCGCTGCTTGATCCCCGCTGGTACTTCCCGTACAGCACTGAATCCAATTACGCGATTTCCTGGGCCAACTGGTATCAGCAAGGTGGCCTGAGCGGAGACCTCGACATGGAAGGCGTCGAGATTCCATTGGCGGAGCCGCCGGAATCAGCCCAGCGGCAAATGGAGCTGTACCAGCAGATCGAGGCGACGGTGGATCCGGACGAGCAAGTCCAGCTCATGAACGAGATTCTGCAGATCGCGGCGGACGAGTTTTACTGCATGGGCATCAGCCTTCCGGTCGGGGGATATGGAATCACCCGCAACGGCTTCCACAACGTGCAAAAGCCGATGACGTATGCGTGGCTGTCGCTGTCTCCTGCGTTCACCAATCCGTGCCAGTACTTCGAGTCGGCACCGTAACTCCCGTTTGGAGGGGCGGCGCACGCCGCCCCTCCAAACCCCAGGAAAGGATGGCCACATGCTCGAGTACATCGTCCGCCGTCTGTTGCTGATGATCCCGACCCTGATGGCCATCTCGCTGGTTGCGTTCATCATCATCCAGCTCCCGCCTGGCGATTACCTGACGTCGGTGATCACCACCGCCGCCTCACAAGGCGAGACCATCGATCAGGCCGAGCTGGCTCAACTCGAGGCTCGGTATGGGCTCGATCAACCGGTCTATATCCAGTACTTCACCTGGATTGGAGGCATCGTCCAGGGCGATTTCGGGTGGTCGTTCGCCTACAATCGGCCAGTTTCCGAGCTGATCTGGGGCCGTATCGGCTGGAGCGTCGTCATTTCACTGATCTCGCTGGTCTTTGTCTGGCTGATTGCCTTTCCGCTGGGAGTCTACACAGCCGTCCGCCAATATTCCTGGGGCGACTACATCGCGGCAGTCTTCGGGTTTATCGGCCTGGCCACGCCGGATTTTTTGCTGGCGCTTATCCTCCTGTACGTCGCGTTTTCCCAGTTCAACCAGAGTGTTGGAGGGCTGTTCTCGCCGGAGTTCGTCGAGGCTGCCTGGAGCTGGGCGAAGTTCGGTGACCTGGTCCAGCATCTCTGGATTCCGATGATCATTCTCGGCACCAACGGGATCGCCGGCCTGACCCGGATCATGCGGGCCAACCTGCTCGACGAGTTGCGGAAACCATATGTCACCACCGCCCGTGCCAAGGGCGTGTCCGAAGCGCGGCTCACGTTCAAATATCCGGTGCGGATTGCCGTGAATCCTCTCATCAGCACCTCGGGTGGTCTTATCGCCGGCCTGATTTCCGGCGAGATTATCGTCTCCGTGGTGCTCAGCCTGCCGACAACCGGCCCACTCCTGCTGGATGCGCTGCGGGCGCAGGACATGTATCTGGCGGCAAGCTTCATCATGATCCTGAGCGTCCTGACGCTGATCGGCGTGCTGCTTTCGGATATTGCGCTGGCGTGGTTCGACCCGCGCATCAGGTACTCACGATGACCTGCGACGTGCATGGGTCCGAACAGAGGAGTGGATCATGAAACTACCTTCCTGGCTACGGCGCAACACCCCTGGGTCACTCGCGGATACGCCGGGCAACCGTATCAACGAAGCCCCTGTCGACCTCAATCGGTATAACCCCGGCACCGAAGAGGCCGACCTCATTGGCGAGCAGCCAGCGGTAACCAGCGATCGCGTGTCGCGGGATGATGTGGCCGTGGCCGACCCCGAGGCAAAAATCGATGTCGCGCCGCAATGGAAGCTGATCTGGTGGCGGTTTCGAAAAAGCCCACTCGCGATCATCGGTCTGGCGATGGTGATCGCGATCTACCTGGTGGCCCTCTTCGCGAGCTTCCTCGCGCCGTTCGAGACCAGCGAGTTTACGCCAACCTATACCTACGCGCCGCCACAACGCATTCACCTGTTCACGGACGGGTGGGACTTCGATCCGCATGTTCTCGGCTATTCGGTGGAGATCAATCAGGAGTCCCTGAGCCGGGAATTTGCGATCGATCCATCGCAACAGATCGATGTCGAGTTTTTTGTGTCCGGGCACGAATATAACCTGTTCGGCTTCATTCCCATGGACATCCATCTCATCGGGCCCGCCGAATCGACCGACCCGATGTACCTGCTCGGCGCGGACCAGAACGGCCGCGATGTCTTTAGCCGGTTGATCTACGGCACGCGCATATCGATGACGGTTGGCCTGATCGGTGTTGCCCTGAGCCTGGTCCTGGGAGTGCTGCTGGGCGGGATCTCCGGTTATTACGCGGGCCGCGTCGACCTGATCATCCAGCGGGTGATCGAGTTCATCAGCGCGCTGCCGACCATTCCGTTGTGGCTGGGGCTCGCCGCCGCGCTACCCCCGCAGTGGTCCGGGCTCCAGGTCTACTTCGGCATCACGATCATCCTGTCGCTGATTGGCTGGACCGGTCTGGCACGGGTCGTCCGGGGACGGTTCCTGTCCCTGCGGGAGGAGGATTTCGTCAACGCCGCCCGCCTTGATGGGATTAGCGAGTTCCGGGTCATCTTCCGGCACATGCTCCCCTCCTTTTCCAGCCACATCATTGCCTCGCTCACGCTGGCGATTCCAGCCATGATCCTGGGAGAAACCGCGTTGAGCTTTCTCGGCC
>JACCVC010000314.1 GCA_013698305.1 Chloroflexia bacterium | reverse complement strand
ATACTGGAGTCGCAACCGGGGTACCGGCTGGCATGGGTGGCGTGTTGTTTACGACGTAGACCTCGATCTCGAGCGCGTCGTCGTCGTCGTCGTTATCGACGAGGACCACGCCGTTCCATGGGGACTCGCCTACTGGGCGCAGGCCGAACGCCAGGTCGCTGCCATCTTCGTACGTGTACTGGCCGATCGGGCCACAAGCAACGATCGCGCCTTCGGCGTCGAACAGGGCAACGAGGTGATCGGCGGCGAACAGATCGTCGACGGTCAGCGCAAGCTCGACTTCATCTTCGAAACCATGCACGACCTGGGATCCGGCAGCGCCAACCACGTCGCCTTCATCCGGCGCCTCTACTGGCAACCGCGTCACGCTACCGAGCGCCGCTACTTCGTCGCCTGGCATTTCGCATGTTCCAGCATGAATCGCGACCGGATAGTCGACGTTCTCATGCACGGCGAGGGCGGATCCGGTCCCCATCGCGAGCGCGCCCGCGATACCGAGCGCTCCAATTCGAGTGGCCATTGATCGTCCTATTGAAAAACCCATAGGTCTTGCTCCTGTCGTGTTCGATCCAGATGGCCAAACGCCAGTCTGACTCAACCTCGGACGATGGCACGGCGCCAGTCGTCTCCAACCGATCGCGATGCTGCGCGACCGGCTCCTGACTACCTCTTCGCCCAATCCGTGCCATCGGATTAACCCTGTTTGTCAGAGCCGCAGGTCGAGGTAGCCCATGCACGTGAAGATCGGGGCCGTTTCGGTGCCCGTGACTCCTCCATGCGCGACGTCCACTCTGGTCATGATCAGGTCCTGTCCGACGCCTGTTCCGACCGTCTCGTGTCTGGTGAAGGCTGATCATGCCACGACGCACTGTTATACCGACCGAGAGTGGGAACCAATCGCGCGGCGATCGCGCAGGCAATGATTGTCAGAATCCCACCAATTGCCACCGATCCTGGCGTTCCGATCAGTGTGGCCACTGCCCCTGCCCGCACCTCTCCCAGCTGGGGTCCACCCATCGAGAATGTCGAGTGCGCCGCCGCGATCCGACCTCGGTACTCGTCGGGCGTCACCAGGTTTCGGATCGCGTGGCGCATCGCCATGCTGATCGAGTCAGCGGCGCCACTTCCCGCCAGCAGGAGCAGCGACAACTCGAGATTGCGGCTGAGACCGAACCCGACGATGCAGGCGCCATAGGCGGCGATCGAGATCAGGATCGCCCGGCCGGGTCGTTGCGGCACCGGCATCACGCTCATCACGAGACCCCCGATCACCGCGCCGACGGCGATGGCGCTCAGCAGCAGCCCCAACCCGGTCGCGCCGATGTTGAGAATCTCCTCGGCAAAGATCGGCATCAGCGTCGTATTGGCGCCGAAGAACGTTGCGACGAAGTCGAGCACCATCACTGCCAGCAGGATCGGCGTGGCCCAGAGAAAAGCGAACCCTTCCTTCGCCGCCGCGAATCCTGTGGTCGCCAGCCGGATCGGCTCGCAGCGGGTTCGAATCATGATTGCCGCGACAATGACCGCCAGGAACGAGGCGGCATTCCAGACATACGCGATGCCGACGCCCATCGCGCCGATCATGACGCCGGCCAGCGCGGGGCCAATCACCCCGGCAGTCTGCATGCCGAGGTTGGCGACGGTCGCGGCGCCGGCGATCTCCGAACGATTCACCAATGACGGGATGAGGGCCTGCCGAGCCGGACCGGCCAGGGCGCTGAACGTCGATGAGACGAAGGTGATCAGGTAGATAAGCCAAAGCGTGGCGGAGCCGGCATAGGTCGCCACGGCCAGCGAGCCCGACGTGAGAAACAGCCCGATGTGCGCGTAGATCAGGACCTTTCGACGATCCTGCTGGTCGGCGACGACACCGCCGACGATGCCAAAGAGGAGGATCGGCAGAAAGCGGAACAGCGCCAGCATACCAAGCTGGAGCGGGCTCTCCGTGAGGACGTACACCTGGTAGATGATCGCCACCCGCTGCATCTGGGTCCCGAGCATGGCGATGGTGTCGGCGACCCAGAGGAACCGAAAGTCCCGGTGCCGCAGGGTATGAAAGGCGAGATTTCGCTTTTGGCTCATGATCCCTCGGCGTCATCTCCGCTCAACACGTAGGGACAAACCCGCAGCCTGCCCGTTACCTTTTAGGCGTGCTCCAGATCAAGGATACTGTGAGCACGATCCCGCCGGTCCCGGCATGACTCGCTTGCCCTGTTCAGCATGATCAGCTCAGTGCTGTCGCCGGGATTGGTCGGTGG
>JACCVC010000300.1 GCA_013698305.1 Chloroflexia bacterium | reverse complement strand
CTTCAGTGCGCATCACCGCCTGCAGCTTCTCCCGCAATGCCAGGGTACGGGCTTTCATCTCGGGCCCGCGATGGGGAATCATCGGTTCCGACATCGCCGCCAGCACGCGTGGCGGCACCGGCGTCGGTCCCGGAATTCTGAGCCAGCGCCCGTCACTCAGTCGGTTGTCTTGAGATCGTTGTGGCAAGGTCATCACTCCGATTGCGAAACAGTACCGATCTCGATATTGTCGAGATGGTCCGCGTCCAGATACAGCACCAGTTCAGGATCGATCGTTCCGTTCTGCACCGTGATAATGCCCACGCCGAAATGCTCGGACCACCGCCGGTCAGTCGCGGATCCCGGATTGAACAGGATCGTGTCCCCCGACTTCTCCATGAACGGCTGGTGACTGTGTCCGAACAGCACACAGTCGACCTTGCCGGCGAAGCGGCGCTTCGCCTCGATTTTTGCCGACCGCCCTCCGTCGCCATGCAGCACGCCAAACGATCGCTCGCCTACCCAAAACCGCGTCGTCTCTGGCAACATGAAGTGGAATTCCGGATCGTCGTTGTTCCCTGGCACCGCAATCACCGGCGCGATCTCCGCCAACTCTTCCAGCACGTGCCTCGTGTTGACGTCACCCAGGTGGACGAGAAACTCGATCTGGGCGCGTGTGAACAGGCGTTTCACCCCATCCGGAATCTTTCGGCGGCTGTTGGCGTAGATGTGAGTGTCAGCGATCACGCCGAATCGGCTCGGGTCATCGAACCGTCGCCGCGACGTGCATGGGCCCCACTCCTGCCGGTACCTACTCATCGATCACCGTGAAGATAATCCCCGACGCAACGCTCACCAGCATCGAACCGAAAAGCGCTCCCCACCACGACACTTCGAGATTCGCGGCAACATCGAAGTTGCGGGAGATCCATGCGCCAGACCAGAAGAGAACGGTATTCACGACAATCGCAAACAACCCGAATGTCAGACAGGTCAACGGAAACGCGAGCAGATCCACTACCGGCTTGATCACGGCGTTGATAAGGCCAAGAACCACCCCGAACACCAACACCGCCTCCGCCCGGTCGAAAGAGATCAATCGGTCAGAGATTGTCCCGAGAGCGAGCGTCGCAACGACGGTCGCAACCACATACGCGACAAAACGCACCATAGTCAGCATTCACTCCGAATAGCTAAAGGTCCACGCCCACACCAGCCGCCTGGCGCTCGTCAGTTTCTGTCCCGGCAAGTATACGGTCCATCGGTCTACCTGCGTACGGCGGTATTGCCCGGCATTGCGACGATCCGCTTGCCCTGCTATCATTAGGGAAGTGTTATGTATTGACAACGCACGGATACCTTTCGGTTCAAGGCAGGCAGTGATATGAAACGGACAACCCAGCAGGATTCGCTCTGGTGTCCCGTGGCGCGCACCGCGGAACTGATAGGCAATAAGTGGACGCCCTTGATCCTTCGCGATCTCTCTGAAGGTCATCGGCGATTCAGCCAACTCGAACGCTCTCTTCAGGGGATCAGCCCAAAGACGCTCTCGGAACGGCTCAAGCGGCTGGAAGAGGCGGAAATCCTGACTCGGCGCTGCTACCCGGAGGTTCCACCGCGGGTGGAGTATGCGCTCACCCCAAAAGGGGATGCCTTGATGCCGGTGATCGAGTCCATGCGACAGTACGGGCGCCGGTGGCTCCCCGATGAGGACTGCGCTCCGGAACTCGAGCTCATCGGCTCCACGCCAGAGCCCGCTAAAAGCGCAGACGTTCCATAAACTCGGTCAACGAGCCAACCCGAAAACGTTCCCGCTTTGGTACACTCCAGTCGGTTCTGCGCTGCCAATGGCGCCTCCGTTTCACCCTATAGTTGATCAAGGACCCAACGCAATGATTACGGACGCTCCCAGGCGCGCGGAGGATCAGGCTGTGACGAGCGAGGCCCGTCAAAAGGTCAAGGTCTTCTCCGGCATTCAGCCGTCGGGCAACTTCCATCTCGGCAACTACCTCGGCGCGGTGCGGAACTGGATCAAGCAGATCGACCGGAGCGACAGCGTCTTTTGTGTCGTCGACCTGCATGCGCTCTCCAACAATCCTGACTCAACGCTGCTGAAGCAGCAGGTCCTCGATCTGGCTGGCTCCTACCTGGCGTCGGGAATCGACCCGGATCGTTGCCTGCTCTTTGTACAGTCCCACGTTCCCGCCCACACCGAGTTGCAATGGCTGCTCAATTCCGTCACGCAGTTCGGCGAGCTCACCCGGATGACGCAGTTCAAGGACAAGTCGGCGGGCAAGGGCGATTCGGTCTCGGCGGCCATCTTCAGCTATCCCGTGCTGATGGCGGCGGACATCATCCTCTACGACACCGAGGAGGTCCCCGTCGGCGACGATCAACGTCAGCACGTCGAGTTGACTCGCGACATCGTCAATCGGTTCAATCGCCGGTACGGCGAAACCTTCGTGTTGCCGAAAGCAGACATCAAGACCGAAGGCGCGCGCATCATGTCGCTGGACGACCCAACCGAGAAAATGAGCAAGACTTCACCGCGGGAGGCGAGCTACATCGCCTTCTCCGATCCGCCGGACACCATCCGCAAGAAGATTCGGCGGGCGGTTACGGACTCCGGAGAAACAATCGAGGGGGGAGCGGACAAGCCCGCGCTGACCAACCTCATTCAGATCTACGGATCGTTCGCCGACCTCACCACGTCCCAGGTGGAACAGCACTTTGAAGGCAAGCGCTACGGAGAATTCAAAAAGGACCTCGCCGAGCTCGTGGTCGAGAAGCTGACGCCGATCCAGGGCGAACTCGAGCGGCTCCGTCGGGATCCCGACTACGTAGCCGGCGTGCTGCGTGAAGGCGCGGCGCGAGCCAACACCATCGCGGAGAAGAAGATGGAACTGGTGCGCGAACGCATGGGAATCGGCAGCTTCAAGCCATAGAACGGGAGAGACCCTGGACGAGGTCTCCAGGGTCTCTCGGATGAATGCACGTTGTTACCCGCTACATCGCCGCCTGCTTGGCCCGCTTCTCCATGATCGTCGTGGAATGTCCTGCATCTAAGCGGGCATCCGGGTTGATGTGCGTCACCGCGTGGTTCACCGCGGTCACAGCTTCCGCCGCGCCGGTCGCGATCAGCTTGAACTTGGCTGGATAGGTCACGATGTCGCCGGCGCCAAAGACACCTGGGATGTTCGTCTCCATGGTGATCTTGTCGACTTCGATCTGGTTCCGCTTGAGCTCGAATCCCCAGGTGCGCAGGGGCCCCGGGTCGGCCTTGAACCCGATCGCGCAGATCAGTTCGTCGACCTCCAGATCCTCGATCTCCCCATCGGCGTTCTTGAACGACAATGAGCCGATCCGGCCATCCGCCCCTGGTCGCAGTTGTGTCACCTCGCAACCCGGATAGTGAAGCTGCACGGTCGACCGTTCCAACTCGTCGACCGTCGCCTCGTGCGCCCGGAACTTCGAGCGATGGATCACGTTGACGCTCTTGGCGACTGGCTCCAGCGTTACCGCCCAGTCCACCGCCGAATCGCCGCCGCCAACGATCACGACGCTTCTGTCTCGGAAGTCGTCCACCCGCTTCGCGAAATAGTGGATGCCCTTGCCCTCCAACTCATCGACGCCTGCGGCAGTCAGCCGGGTCGGCTCGAACGCTCCCACGCCGGCGGCGACGATCACCGCGCGACTGCGGCGGATCGTCTTCGTCGTCGTCAGGTGGAACGCGCCGTCGTTCTGGGGCGAAAGCCCCAGAACTTCTTCCTTGAGATGGATAGTGGGATCGGATCTCATCGCCTGATCGAGGCAGGCCGCGACGAAGTCCTTGGCGAGCACTTTGGGATAACCAATAACATCGTAAATGTACTTCTCCGGGTAGATCGCAGTCAGCGCCCCGCCTGGCTCTTCGAGCGAGTCGATAATCTGGACGCTCGCCCCACGCAGACCGGCGTAGAATGCCGCGAACAGACCGGTCGGCCCAGCGCCGATGATCGTGATGTCAAACACTTCTTCCTGATTTTGTTCTGGTATGGAATCAACATGAGCCGGTGACATGGTATCGACCAAGATCGCTTCTCCTCGAACGCTGATTTAGGAACCTGGAATGAGCGGCGACGTTGCCTCATGCACGCGGCACAACCATGATGCGTGGTGGAGTCATTCTACTATGCCGCCATTGCTCAGACTCCTGTGCCCAGGCATCCTGGAGTCACCTACTGTGCTCGCGATACAAGTCGTTGCCATCAACGCCGAGTCCCTCATACAATGCCGCCAGCTATCAATCGTCGTCACTCACCGCCCGGAGGCCCATCGCATGTCCGTCACGTCACCTTCACCATTCGAAACCCTGTTTTCGCGCAAAGCCCAGGACCTTCCAGGTCTGCGGGTTGGCGATCCACGCAAGTCGGCGGAACTCATCAGCTTCTTCGCAGGATTCCCGGATCGAGATTCGCTGCCCAAAGAGTCGGTGATTTCGGCGACGAAAACAGCCCTCGAACGGGAGGGGGAGTGGGCGTTGCAATACGGGCACGGCCTCGGAGATCGCAAGCTCGCTGGGCTGCTGCGCGACAAGCTCGACCGCGATTTTGGCATCAGGGCCGACGTTGACCAGATTCTCATCACCGCGGGCGCGAGCCAGGCGATTGGCCTCGCCATCGACACACTGGTTGACTGGGGCGATGTCATTCTGACAGAAGCTCCGACCTGGATGGGCGCGGTCCGCATGTTCTCCAACGCCGGCGCCAGGGCGATCGGCATCCCCGTCGACAAACACGGCACAAATGTGGAAGCGCTCGAGTCCACACTGGCCGACCTCAAGTCACAAGGCATCACGCCGAAGTTCATCTACGTCATTCCGAACTTTCAGAACCCGTCGGGCGTGTCCACGACGCTCGAGCGCCGCATGCGCATTATCGAGCTGGCGCATGAGTACGGCACGCTCATCTTCGAGGACGATGCCTACGCCGACCTCCGGTACTCGGG
Organism: Chloroflexia bacterium; assembly: GCA_013698305.1. Classification (GTDB taxonomy): domain Bacteria; phylum Chloroflexota; class Chloroflexia; order Thermomicrobiales; family UBA6265; genus JACCVC01. The sequence goes on along the minus strand of JACCVC010000300.1, from coordinate 15,833 downwards.
CGAGAAGATTCCTCCAATCCACGCGTTGGACAAACATGGCGCCACGCTCTACTTCAGCACCCTATCGAAGACACTCGGCGCCGGAATGCGGCTCGGTTGGGTCGTGGCACACCCATCGCTGATCGCGAAGATGGCGGTGCTGAAAGTCGACGGCAGCACCAACGTCTTCGGCGCCCATGTCGCAGCCGAATGGATTCCCGAGCATCTCGACAACCACATACAGCAACTTGTCGGCATCTACCGCACCCGCCGCGACCTCATGCTTGACGCGTTGGAGAAGCACTTTCCAGAGGGCGCCACGTGGACCACGCCGGAAGGTGGATTCTTCATTTGGGTGACGCTTCCCGAAGTCTTGGACACCACCGCCATGGCGCCACAGGCGCGAGAGCGTGGTGTTGAGTACCTGCCTGGCAAGACATGTTTCGTCGACGGCTCGGGAGATAATATGCTCCGCCTTTCCTATTCGTTTGCCCGCGACGAGGAGATTGAACCAGGTATCCGCATCCTCGGCGAGATCATCCACGGTGAACTTGCCGAGTCTGGCCGCGGGCCAAACAACACGTAGTGGCAGACCCCGTGTCTGCCCGCAAATGCTCCAGATACTGTTGAATGGACTGACAATCCACGGCAAACAACCATGAACCAGCAAACTCCGGACAACGACAAGCACCAGGAAGGATCGTGGCTCACCCGCTGGGCCCGCGCCCGCATGGCGCCGGAAACGTGGGACACGGCCAGACACGCGGCGGCGACGGCGTCCGAAAGCACTCGTTCCTCCTACGCTTCGCTGCGGCGCTGGGCGTCGATCGGCAGCGATCAGGTCACGTCGATGCGAGACGCTCGCATCGAGCCATGGCGGCTCATCTTTTCGGCGTCGACAATCGCGATTCCGCTACTGATCATCATGCTGATCGCGCCAGATGTCGATCTGGCGCTCATCACGCCATTGCTGGTGATCTCCGTCACGCTCGCAACGTATGTCGCCGACTGGGTCGGCGGAGCTACGGCGATCATCTCCGCGGTCCTGCTGCTCGATCTGCTGCTGATCGGCGACCGCTGGAGCTTCGACGCCGGGGCAAGCGGCAGAGATGTCGCGATCATCCTTCTGTTCCTCCTACTGGCTGGCGCCGTCGCGTCAACCATCGAGCGGCTCAAATACGATCAGGCCAACGCCCGGCTCGACGCCGCGGCGATGCGAGCCGCCAACACCGCGCTCAACGCCGTCGAGATCGCCGCGGCCCAACGACCCGCGGGAAACAATGCCGCATACGTTTCAGTGTTCGACAACATCCTTACCGCCATGGTCCGCGTCAATCGCGCCTCCACCGGCTCCATCTACCTGACCGATCACGCGACCGATGCGCTCGTGCAGATCGCGACCTATGGAGCCGACGAAACAGCCGCCCACGACGACCACCCATCACGGGAAGTGGCCTTCAGCCAGCGATTCGTCGGTCGCGTGGCCCAGGAGCGACGCCCGATAGCCATCTACGACACGCGTGTCCTGCCACCAGCTGAGATCGCGGACGTCGAAGCGGTAAACATACACGTTCGTTCCGTGCTCGGGGTGCCCCTCATCGGTCCGGAGGACCGTGTCGTTGGCGTCGCCTGGGTCGGTCTCTACGCGCCGTACCGATTCGCCCAGACCGCCACCGCGCGCCTGGAAGCGTTGGCACACCGGGCAGTTGCCTTTATGGAATCAGCGAGTATCGCAGACGCGCAGGAGGAGCTGCTGGGGCGCATTTCCGATTCTCACAAACGGCTGCAATCGGTGATTCAGGCCATGCCGGAAGCCGTCATGGTCGTCCGGCCCCCACTGGGTCTCATCGTTGCCTCCAACGCCGCCGCCGCGAGGATGTTTCGCCTGCCAGCCAACGCAAGTCCGTTCTCGATGCGAGTGGATCAGCTTCGCATGGAAGGCGACCTCGCGCCGGAGCTTCATCCGATCGCCCAGGCGCTCGCGACCGGAGAGACCGTCGCCGGCGTCGAGCTCTCCGTCCACCAACCAGGCGGTGATCCATTGCCAGTCATCGGCAGCGCCGCCCCACTGCGGGCGGACGACGGCGCCATAGACGCCATCGTCGGCGTCTTTCAGGATGTGCGTCCCCTCAAGGAAGCAGAACGGATGCGAGACGAGTTCATTTCCGTGGTGTCGCACGAGCTCCGGTCTCCACTCACACCTATCCGGGGATTCGCCCAGATCGTCGCCAGGGACCTCGTCAAGGAAGGTGGTCATGACCAGCACGTTCAATGGCTGGAGACATTGCAACGCCACGCCGACCGGATGACCCGCCTTGTCGATGACCTGCTCGATGTGTCCAGGCTCCGTGCGGGGAGGCTCGCGATTCGACGCAACCGTCACGACATCGTCACCATCGCTCGGCGAGTGGTGGACTCGGCGAACACATCCAACGCCTCACATCAGGTGGAGTTGGTGTCGGCCTGGGAATCGTACGCCTCAAATGTGGACGAAGACCGCATCCATCAGATCATCGACAACCTCGTCGGCAACGCGGTCAAGTACACCGATGGCGGAACGATTACGGTCGCGGTCGGACCCTCCAACCGCGACGAATGGGAACTGCAGATAGCGGTCTCGGATCAGGGACACGGCATCCCTGAAGCGGAACGCGAGCAACTCTTCAACCCGTTCTATCGGCGGCGCGAAGCGTCAGAGAGCGCCAAGCCTGGGCTCGGCCTCGGTCTTTTCATATGCGCCGAGTTGGCGAGCGCCCACGGAGGGACAATTGAGATCGAGGATTCACCGAGCGGAGGAACGACGTTTGTGGTCCTGCTGGAACCGGTACGTGCTGAAGAAGCAACCCACCGGCCAGCTGCCTGAAGCATCCAGACCGCGAACGGCGAGCTACGGAATTGCGATTTGACGAATGCCACCGGTACCGTCGCCACCGCTCGGCAGTGTCGGCCCCGCAGTGCCATCGGAGAGCGCGACCGAACCTGAAAGCGCGTTTACGAGCCCTGATGTATCTGACTCGAGGAATGATGTCGGGCCGGAAACGTCACCATCATCAGCGACCGATTCAGAGATAGCGTCCGGCGACGGGGCCGCTCTTGAAACGTCACCAACCGATTCGTCGGGCGCAGAATCGCTGACGGCATCAGGCACACTGACAATGTCGGCTGCATCCGTGGCCGATTCTGTTGGTGGCTGCGTTGGTAGAGCATCGGCAATGTTGCTACCTCCCGTGCCCGCCTGAACCTGGGGCTCGGGTACGGTAGTGGCGGCGGGCGGTCTCGGCATCGGCGTGAGTGGGACGAGTTCCTGCTGGACAGGTTGCTGCAACGCGATCAGCGAGTTGGCCAGCGAAAGGCTATCCGTGCCCGTCATGTTATTGCTGCTGACCGTGTAGAGCACGCCTCCCGCGATCCACCAAACGTTGTCGTAGATTGACGTGACATCATGGATAGCCTCGTATCCCTGGACCGAGGCGTTGACGAAAAGCTGCTTATTGAGATCAGCGGGCGACCCTGCTGGAAGTGAGCCGCCAACCAGTCCCTCGATTTGCAGGTACGTAGGTGCTCCGCCATAGTTGACCCAGTAGAGGCTGTAGTACCCGCCGCTTCCGCCTATTGCCGGACTTCCTTCGAACGGTGTTGGGATCCCAACAGGTACCATGACGTCGAACGACAAGTCGAGCGCCGCCGCCTGGTCGGAAGTCATCCAGTCGACGTTCTGGGCGCGGGCAGCAGGGATTATGCTGAAGGCGAGAAGCACGGCCACCATGAGCGCCAGGATCGGAGCAGGCATTCGATTCGGAGAGCGGGTCGACACGATAGATCTCCCATAACGCGGTGCGGGACCACCAGAAGGTCCTCAGAAGCGCAAGCAGCGAATACCACTTCAGGCTCAGTTCAGACTACCACGCGCCTCTTCCGCCGCTCAGTGTACGTACACTCTCATGCGACTTCTCGATCGCAACCAAACGCCTTCCACCTGTTTTCGTTATAATGAAGCGTCGATGTACCGGGCAGCTCTACGACGATACGTGGAGCGCTTCGGCGTGTCGTTGTCTGGAGCCTCCCGTGTCAAACAGTCCACTCTTGCAAATACAGCCCAGGACAAGCCCGGCCCGACTGCCTCGAAACGGCAAGCGATTCTTCATCTGGACGATCGGCTGTCAGATGAACGAGGCCGACTCGTCCAAAGTCGCCGCCATGCTCCAGGAAGTCGGCTATGAACCGACCCGAAACGAAGATGACGCCGATATCGTGGTGTTGAACTCGTGTGTCGTGCGGCAGTCCGCCGAGGACAGGGTGTCCGGAAAGCTGAACAACCTGGCCAGGCTCAAACGAGAAAAGCCCGAGGTTCCGCTTGTGCTGACCGGCTGCATGGTCACCCGCCAGCAGGAGAAGCTCCGCCAGACGTTTCCACACGTCGATCTCTTTTTCGATCCGTCCGATTTCGGGAAACTGCAACAGGTCGTTCCCGAGCTTTCCGATCTCGATGATGACCTCCAGCAACTGCCGCACTATTACCTGCCCGAGCAGCAGCCAGGCACTGCCAGCGTCACGGCTTACATTCCGATCATCTATGGCTGCAACTTCCTCTGCTCCTACTGCATCGTGCCCTATCGCCGGGGCAAGGAAACAAGCCGCCCTCTTGTCGACATCGTTCGAGAGGTCGAGCGCGTGGTCGAGACCGGCGTCCGGGAAGTCACGCTGCTCGGCCAGACCGTCAACGCTTACGGCCATGACCTGCCGGATACGCCAAGCCTCGCCATGCTGCTACGGGAGGTCGACAAGGTTCCGGGTCTGGAGCGGCTTCGGTTCCTCACGTCGCATCCGAAATACATGTCCGATGAGATCATCGACACCATGGCCGATCTCCGCACCGGCTGCGAGCACATGAACCTCCCGGTACAGGCCGGCGACAACGAAGTGCTTCGGCGGATGCGACGAACCTACACCCGCGATCTGTGGATGGAACGCATCGCCTACACCCGGCGGCAAATGCCTGACGTCACCGTGGCCACCGACATTATCGTCGGCTTCCCTGGCGAGACTGACGAGCAGTTCGCGCAGACCTACGACATGCTCGAACGGACCAGGTGCGAAAAGGTACATCTCGCGATGTACTCTCCGCGTCCGGGCACGCTCTCGGCCCGATGGGATGACGACATCCCGCATGAGGAGAAACATCGCCGCCATCAGGTCCTTGAGAAGCTCCAGGAGCGCCAATGCACGGAAATCAACAATGAGCGTCTCGGCAAATCGTACGAAGTGCTCGTGGAGGGTCTATCAAAGGGTAGATGGACCGGGCGCACGCGTGGAAATACCCTCGTGCATTTCGATGACAACCGCGACCTCACCGGCAAACTCGTCGACGTTCGCATCACACGAACCTCTCCGTGGTTTCTGATCGGTGAAGCCACTGGCGCCCCACGCTAGGGCGCATCAGCTAGCAACCAGACAATCCTGTCGTACCGTCAATTCCGACGAAAGGAACATCACTTTGACCGACACACCTGCCACTGCCTCCCAGCCCACCAAACGCCAGATGCTGGCGTCAACCCTCGAGGTCGCCCTTGAGGGGGATTGGGAACGCTCACTTGAGGTCAACGACACCTTTCTCGAGCGATTTCCCCGAGACGCGGAGGCGCTCAACCGCAAGGGACATGCGCTGCTCGAACTCGGCCGGTTGCAGGAGTCCTGGGACGCCTATTCAGAATCACTCAACGTCGATCCCGCCAACATGATCGCTCGCCGGAATCTTCAGCGGCTTGAGATGCTTGGCAACGCCGACGCCACGATCCCGCAGGGGAGCGATGTCGTTCCATCCCCTCGAGCAGGAGTGTTCATCGAAGAGATCGGCAAGACATGGGTCGACGAGCTCGCCCGGCCGGCCGACGAGGCAATCCTGGCGGTGGTCTCGCCGGGAGAGCAACTTACCGTGGAGATCCAGGGAACCACGGTCGTGGTACTGTCCCGCACCGGTGAACGCCTTGGCGAGCTCGAAGAGCGTATTGGCCGCAGGCTGATCGACCTTGTCAATGCCGGCAACCGCTATGAGTTCTATGCGCTCGGCATGTCCGGGCACAGCCTGAGGTTTATCCTACGCGAAGTCTTCCGCGAGCAGTCCCACCAGGGCGTCACTGGCCTTCCCCGGCAAAATCGCGCCATCTCCGAGCTCATGCGCGAGCGAGAGATTCTCTCCCGTCGCGAGGAAGCAGATTTCACCTTCGGTGACGAAGACGACGACCTGGCCGATGATGGAGAGGAAGCTGACGACGAACCGGTCGCCGACGATGACGACGAGGATGAGCCAGACGCGATAGACGAGGACGCGGCGTCATATGTTGACAAAGCCATCGCCGACGACCCCGAAGACGACATGTAATACCGAATCCGGCTCAACAACACCAGGTGATCCACCCACCGGATCGCGTAGAGGCTGATCCTGTATCAGCCCGCAGTCGCGGGCAGACATGTTTGTCAGCGCCGATGCACCCGACCCGTTGTTTCGATGGTTTCATTGTCGTGGGCTCGTGTTCCGTCCGTCGGTTGCCACGGCTTGCCTGCGATTCGGGCAACATGCTCGGCTACGACCGCCTCGGGCGCGTACCGGGTGATCAACCGCAGCAACAGGATCATCCCGACCGCCGCAACTCCCACATCGTCGACCTGACCAACACCCAGGATAAGATCCGGGATCAGGTCGATTGGCGAAATCACGTATGCGAGGATCGCCATCGGACCCACCCGTCTGAGCCAGACTGAAATCCGGTCATCCCGGAGCAGGCTCCACACCAACTGCGCGCGCTGAAGCATATTGAGATCATCAACAGACTCTGCCATCTGGTCCTCGCTTTCGATCATCAGGAACTCTGTCATTCAAGAATATCGTTGTCGTTCCGCTCGGTAAGGGCGGCGTGACGCCGAGCCACGTCGAGATCAGCGGTCGTGTTCACATTGAAGAACGACCATTGCCAAGCATCGATTGCGATGAGCTTTTCCACCCGCAACTGTGCCATGTTCAACGCCTCCACGATCCTGACCAGAGAGTGCTCGCCAGCCTTAAACAACTCGGTGATCTCTTCGACATCGTCACGGTGGTAGAGAGCGAGCAGCGGTTGCAGTGACTCGGATCCGGTTGCATCTGGGATCGACGGGCAAACTCCACGCCCTGATTCCACAGATCGCTCGATCACCAGGCGCACCACCTCTTCCGATAGAAACGGAAGATCGCAGCCCGTAACCAGCACGTTCGGATGATCGCTGGCACGCAGCGCCGCAATCAAGCCACCGACGGGTCCAGCGCCTGCATCGAAGACGTGCTGTACATCGGTCACCTCCGGTGGATAGACGGATTCCCGAGTGCCGACCAACATCACCTGATTAGTGCAACGCCGCACCACGCGAACAACTCGCTCCAGCATCGTCGGTCCATGCTCCGGCACTCTGAGCATCGCTTTCGGCGTACCCATCCTCCGGCTCAAACCGCCTGCAAGCACTGCCGCACTCATGCCTCGACCATCCGAATGAGTCATTTTGACTTCTGCGACAGTAGCCATGCTGCGTTCACATTGGTATACTCCATGGCCAAGACGAGAAACTCCAAATGGTGGAAGCGAACGGCTTCACAGGAGGTGACCATGTTAAAGGCTTTGCCAGGCAAATGGCGTTAGAGGCGCACCCGAGGATGCACGATCCACGGGGGCGCCTTTTTGCATACCGGAGGAGTCCGCCCGCGCACTCACCCGGAATGCGGCGCAGGACAAATGGGGTTTCTCGACGTTGACTGTTATCGGATCGGCCGCTGTCACAAGAATCAAGGAGCGAAGCTTCATGAACTCAAGTATGATCGGCAAGATCGAGAAAGCACATCGATACGCGCGGGAACCAGAGCGCATCTCGTTTGAGTCATTCAAGGCCTCCTTCCAGGGCGGGCACGACAGCTATACGGTGGAACTGACAGACGCAGGCTGGAACTGCTCCTGTCACACCTTCGAAGCCCATCTCGTGGGCAGTACCTGCGCGCACGTCATGGCCATGCAGCAGATACTCGGCGGGATGCTGCCGGACCGGGCCCGCTATGATGAGCAGGCGACCGAGGCACTGGTCGGCTAGTTCGGCCTCATCATCTCTTCACGCGAGAACTCACGATCACGATTCCGATCGACAAACCGAGCACGCTCGCCGACCGGAATGGTGATCACCCGACCATCGGCGAGTGACTCCCGCTCCTCGAGCAAGCTGGTAATGTCCTGGATCCATACCACGCGACTCCCGGATGCGACCCTCGAAGGGGCGGGCACGCCGAATTGTTGCATCACCATCCAGGCGGCGGCGCTCCAGGTCGCGATCGCCCCTCGCCAGCTGGGTGGAGACGGCATGCACGGTCCTCTCACGTTCCATCAGCCTTGACACCCAAAGACGACATCTGCACGAAGTCGCTGACGCGCAAGGTAAAGACGACCGCACCCCCCACCGTGACATCGTGCACGCCGAGCGGGAACCACTCGATGAACTCATGCTCCATCGGATCGAACCCCTCTTCAACTCGCGATACACACGAATCGTGAATGATCTCCAGACACTCCCTGACCCGGTCGTCAGCAACCCCCATCAGAATAGTCGCGTTGCCCATACGCAGAAAGCCGCCAGTGCTGACGATCTTTGTCGCCCGAAACCCGGCGGCAGTCACCGCGCTCAAGAGCGGATCGCTGTCGTAGGCCTGAATAATTGCAACGATGAGTTTCATAGAATCGGCACTCCGGACTGTCAATCGATGGCCGACTCTCCACTACCCTGATGCGCGCCAAATGGTCCTGGGGTACCACGCCCGGAGTCCCGTCCGGACATGCGATTGCACCCGATCAAACCGCCGGCGCCGCTTGTGTCAGCCCGGCTGCCGCCGCCAGCGCATCGGCCTTGTCGGTCTGCTCCCAGGGAAGATCGAGATCGACGCGGCCAAAGTGCCCGTAAGCGGCGGTTTGGCGGTAAATCGGTCGCCGCAGGTCAAGATGACTGATGATCGCGCCCGGCCGCAGATCGAAATTGTCCCTCACGAGCCGTTCGATCTCTCCGTCACTCACCCGGCCAGTACCAAAAGTCTCGCACATAATCGAGACGGGATGAGCCTTGCCGATCGCGTACGAAATCTGGATCTCGAACCGTTCCGCCAGTCCCGCGGCCACGACATTCTTCGCGACGTACCGAGCCGCATAGGCCGCCGAGCGGTCCACCTTGGTGGCGTCCTTGCCTGAGAACGCCCCGCCGCCGTGCCGGGCCATTCCGCCGTACGTGTCGACAATGATTTTTCGGCCCGTCAAGCCAGCGTCGGCCACCGGCCCGCCGATCTCGAAGCGCCCGCTTGGGTTGATCAGGTACGTGGTCTGATCGTCCAGCAGGTCAGAGGGCACCACCTCCCGGATCACCCGATTGATTACGTCTCGTTCAATTCGCTCATTGGTAACATGTCGCTTGTGTTGCGTCGAGACCACGACCGTGTCGACCCTGACAGGCTTGCCAAATCCATACTCGACTGTCACCTGGCTCTTGCCATCCGGCAGGAGGTAGTCCAGCTCACCGGACTTTCGCGCCTCGGCCAGCCGCCGGGCAACCTTGTGGGCCAGCGCGATGGGAAGCGGCATCAACTCCGGAGTCTCCCGGCAGGCATAGCCGATCATCATCCCCTGGTCACCAGCGCCAGTCATGTCCTCCTCAGCGCCATCGGCTCCAGAGCGACGTTCAAGCGCGGTCGTGACCCCGGCCGAAATCTCGGCGCTCTGCTCCTTGAGCGCCACGATCACGGCGCAGGTGCTGGCGTCGAAGCCATGACTGGAATGCGTGTAGCCGATCTCTGTCAACACTTCTCGAACCAGTGATTGGATGTCGATGTAGGTATCCGTAGTGATCTCGCCGAACACCAGCACCATGCCGGTCGTGGTCGAGGTCTCGCACGCCACCCTGCTGTTGGGGTCCTCGGCAAGGGCGGCATCCAGTACCGCGTCGGAAATCTGGTCGCAGATCTTGTCCGGATGTCCCTCGGTCACCGATTCCGAGGTGAAGAGCACGCGCTCCGCGGTATCAAACGTGGTGGCCATCGTGGCTGTCCTCTTCCCGGCGCCACCTGATCGCGACGCTCGGGCTGCTCAGGTTGAATCAGATATGCGATGGTTCGACTCTACTCGGTTTCCCAGGAGTCCAGGTACTTCTCCTGGGCGGGCGACAAGGTATCGATCGTGATGCCCATCGCCTGCAGCTTCAGCGCGGCGATCTCCTTGTCGAGCTCTTCTGGAACCCGGTAGACCTTGTTCTCGAGCTCGGACCCGTGCTTGGCGAGATACTCGGCGGCCATGGCCTGGTTGGCGAAGCTCATGTCCATCACGCTCGCTGGATGCCCTTCGGCGGCGGCAAGATTGATCAATCGCCCCTCGCCCAACACCATCACGCTCTTGCCGTTGAATGAGAACTCCTCGACGAACGGTCGCAGGGTCCGACGACCTTCACCGGACATCTCGCCCAACACCTTGAGGTTGATCTCGGAGTTGAAGTGACCGGCGTTCGCCAGGATCGCGCCGTCCTTGATCACCTCGAAATCAGCCTTGTCAAGCACGTCGATGTTGCCGGTCGCGGTGATGACGAAATCGGCCAACGGAGCGGCGTCGCTCATCTCCATCACGCGGAAGCCGTCCATCGACGCTTCCAGCGCTTTGGTCGGATCGATCTCAGTGACAATCACCTGAGCGCCGAGACCACGAACGCGGCTGGCGATACCCTTGCCGCACCAGCCATACCCCGCGACGACGACGATCTTGCCAGCCAGTAGCACATTGGTTGCCCGGAGAATGCCGTCGATCGTGCTCTGCCCGGTCCCGTAGCGATTGTCGAAGAAATGCTTGGTGTCCGCGTCGTTGACGGCGATGATCGGGAACTTGAGGACGCCAGCCTTCTCCATCGCCCGCTCGCGAATGACTCCGGTGGTGGTTTCCTCCGTTCCACCGATGATGTCGCCCAGGAGCTCTGGATATTGCTTGTGCAGGGTCGCCACGACGTCAGCGCCGTCGTCAATCAGGATCTGGGGCTTGTGAGCGATCGCCGAGTGGATGTGGCGGTCGTACGTTTCGTTGTCTTCGCCCTTGATCGCGAACACCGGGATGCCCGCGTCCACCAGTGCCGCAGCGACATCGTCCTGCGTCGAAAGCGGATTGCTCGCGCACAACACCGCATCAGCGCCACCCGCTTGCAACGTCAGCGCAAGATTGGCGGTTTCCGTGGTGATGTGGGCACATGCAAGGAGTCGAATACCGTCAAGCGGCTTCTCCCGCGCGAACCGCTCCCGGATTTGCGCCAGCACCGGCATTTCCCGCGCGGCCCAATCGATCCGGCGAAGTCCGTCGGCGGAAAGCGACGGGTCCTTGATGTCGAATTTTCCAGGCTCTGTTGACGTAGCTACCATCGTCGAGATTTCCTCCAAGGCGTTGAATCGCCCATATACAAAACTTCGTTGCGGCTATCGACCGCGGTAGAGGCTCAAAAGATTTACAGGCCCACCGCCGCGCCTGGCATGTTCGCGAACGCCGCCTTCAACGCGTCCGGATCAACCCGACCCGTGAAATCAGGGAACGACGTGTCGAACCGACCGACGAACTCGTCTGCGGTATAGGAATGCTCCTGCGTGCCATGATGCTCGATGGCGTAGGTGGCCGCCTGGGCGGCGATACGGCCAACGACCTCCAGATCCGACTCCATCAACAGGCCCTTGAGCAAACCGGCGCGATACGCGTCACCGCCGCCAGTCGGGTCAACGACCTTTGTCGCAGGCGCGATCGGAATCATCACCCGCTCGCCAGCCGACCTGATCTCGGACCCTTGATCCCCGAACGTCACGACCATGATGTCGGCCCGTTGCTCGATGTCGCCGAGACCAAGGCCGGTCTTTCGCTCCATCATGCCGTATTCATAGTCGTTTCCGACGACCAGGTCGGACAGCTCGATCCCATGAGCCAGCTGCTCTCCGGTCAGGATTACGATCTGCTGCGACGGGTCAAACACGAGCTTGCATTGTGAGCCGGCGATCTCGCGAGAGTGGCGGATCATCGCTTCCGGGTCCCCGGCGCTGACGATGCCCCAGGAGGCGTCCTTGATGTATGGCGAGATGTCGATCTCCCGTGAAGCCGACATGGCCCCAGGATAGAATGAGGCGATCTGGTTGCCATGAAGGTCAGCGTTCATGAATGCCGAGGCGGTCAGCTCTCCTTCGACTTCGATCACGCCGCTGGTATCGACACCCAGCGACGTCAGGGCGGCGCGGTAGTCGGCGAAGTCTTCACCGACTGTGCCCACGAGCGCCGACGGCTCGCCAAGCAGGCCGAGCGAGTAGGCAATGTTGCCGCCGACGCCGCCGCGCTGCTTCTTGAATGAATCGAGCAGAAAGCTGACTGAGAGAACATGCGCCTTGTCGGCCAGGATGTGATCCCGGAAAGAGCCGGAAAAGGACATGATGTGATCGAACGCGATCGAAGCGCTGATCACGACATTTGGCGAATGTGACACGCCCGGGAACCCCCGTTCATTACGCGAATCGAAAATGGCCCTTGATGGTGGGCGGGGTCGAGCGATCTGTTACTGCGTTTGAGCACCTCCGGATCACGGACATACCCTCACCCCTGCGCGACCTTGGGCCGTCAGTTACCGTCAAGAGGATAGCATACCCACCCTCACCCTGACCCACCCGCCGTCACCACGCTCAACGCGCTATCCACCGCTGCTTGTGGCACGCCGCGCTCGATGGCGACACCTCCATGACGGACCGGCAGTACCCAATGCTGCTCTCCGGCCATCCGCTTCTTGTCCTGCCGCATGTATGTCCGAACCTCGTCCGGATTTGCCCTGACCGTGACTGGCAGCCCAAACGCTTTGAGCAAGTCTCGCGCCTTGTCCGCCTCGATGGCATCCACCCGATCGAGCTCGACCGCGAGTCGCATGGCCCCATGCAACCCGACCGCGACTGCCTCTCCATGCAGCAGGTGGTATCCGGCTGCCTCCACCGCATGGCCGATGGTGTGTCCGAAGTTCAGGATCGCCCGCAATCCCGCCTCGCGTTCGTCCGCATTGACGACCGACGCCTTGATCTCGACGTTCCTTCGGATGATCTCCGGCAACAGCGGCGATGAACGATTGAGCAGCGATTCAGCGTTCGCTTCAATTAGCTCCAGCAAGCCGCTCTTGCCCGCGGGCGTGGATGGCTCGATCAGCCCGTGTTTAATGATCTCGGCCCAACCGGCACGATACTCCCGCTCCGGCAATGTCTCCAGATACGTAGGGTCGATTACCACCTCGGGCGGTTGGTAAAACGCGCCGATCAGGTTCTTGCCCGTCGGATGGTTGATTCCGGTTTTGCCGCCAACGCTGCTGTCCACCATCGCCAACAGGCTCGTGGGAACCTGGACCAATCCGACGCCTCGCAGCACCGTCGCCGCCGCAAACCCGACGAGGTCACCTGTCACGCCTCCACCGAGCGCCACCACGACATCGGACCGTTCAATCCCCCCGCCGAGAAGTGTGTCGTACAGATGCCCCAGTCCCGCCAATGACTTGCTGGCTTCCCCCGCCGGAAACGTCACCGGGCGGACGGTGATACCTGCGCGTTCCACAGTCTGGATCGCAGGAACCAGATGATGTTCCGCGACCTGCTCATCTGAAACCACCCATACGGTCCGTGCGGTCGGCCAGCATGATGAGACGACCGACGCCAACTGATCACGGATGCCGACCCCGACCTGGATCCGAGAGGCGCCTCCCGGCACGTCCAGCATGATCTGCCGAACGCCTGTCGGTCCGACCGTTTCAACAAGCAGCCGGGCGACCTCGGCGACCTCCATCGTCACGACAGGAATGGTCATATCGGCTCGGCGATAGTACGGCGCTCGATCCCGTCGCATTTCCGTCAATGTGCTGAGCGGATCGTCGCCTTGAAGGAGCGGCCTCACCGCCTCTCCTCCAACACCAACACCATGCTGCTGATTCACAAGACGCAGGAACAACGCGTCGGGCGGCGCATCGAGCCACGCGGTCAAGGTATCCGCCTGGTTCAACCCTCCCGCGCTCCAGATTTCATCATTGATGACCGCGCCGCCGCCGGTCGCGATCACCACGGCGCTTCGCTCGAGTGCGTCGCTCAGGACGCGGCGCTCAATCAGCCGAAACGCGGCCTCTCCGGAACGTCCAAATATCTCAGGAACCGTTCGCCGCTCAACGTGCTCGATCTCCGCGTCGGTGTCAATCAGCGTCCAGCCAAGCGCCTCGGCGAGCACCGCTCCGACGGTGCTCTTCCCCGCCCCGCTCAATCCGACCAGCACGATTCGCTTGACCATGTGTACTGCCAGCCTCCCAATCACGCCGTTGCCGCCTCAATTAAGGCGGAGATCGGCGTATACTTGCGTATATCCGAGTAGTATCGACGTTTCCCTAGCCTTGAGCCATCGCAACACCAAGCCGAAAAAGGATGTGTTCCTTCCGATGCCAATTGTCATGATCGTCGACGACGACGCTGCCATCCGCGACATGCTGCGGGAACTGCTCGAAGATGAAAACTTCACCGTCACTGAGGCCGATACAGGCTCGTCGGTGGTAGAAGCGCTGTCCGACGACTCCAACGCGCCGGACCTGATCATGATGGACGTCCGCATGCCCGACAAGAGCGGCATCGAAATTCTTCAGGACATGAAATCAAGTAACAACGGTCCACTCCCCGTCATCGTCATGACGGCCTATGGCACCTCGAATGTCGCCATTCAGGCCATGCAACACGGTGCCTACGACTACCTGACCAAGCCATTTGATATTGACGACGTCCTGATGAAGATTCGCCGCTTTTTTGATCGCAAGGACCTGTCCGATCAGCTGGCGGAACTCTCTGCTCGCCTCGACAAACCCGATCCCAATGACCTGATCGTCGGAAACAGCGCCGTCATGCAGGACGTGTACAAGACGGTGGGCAAGGTCGCCCGGTCCGATGCAACGGTAATGATCACCGGCGAGACCGGCACCGGCAAGGAGCTGATCGCATCGATCCTGCACGAAACGTCGGCATATTCGCGTGGCCCGTTCATCAAGGTGAATTGCGCTGCCCTGCCAGAAACCTTGCTTGAGAGCGAGTTGTTCGGGCATGAGAAAGGGGCCTTCACCGGTGCCCTTAACCAGCGCAAGGGCCGGTTCGAGATGGCGAACAAGGGCTCGATCTTCCTCGACGAGATCGGCGAGATGACGCTTTCGACACAGAAGAAGCTACTGAGGGTGCTACAGGAGCGTGAGTTCGAGCGCGTCGGCGGATCCGTGTCCGTCAAGATCGACACCCGCGTGATCGTTGCGACCAATAAGGTGTTGCAGCAGGAGATCGAGGCAAACAGGTTCCGGGAGGATCTCTACTACCGGCTGAATGTGATCTCGATCTACCTGCCGCCATTGCGCGATCGCAAGGACGATCTGCCGCTACTTGTGGAACATTTTCTGGACAAGCATCGGTTCAACTCGCGCTCAAACCCTGCCCGCATGAGCCAGCCAGCGATGGACTCGCTCATGGACTACGACTGGCCCGGCAACGTCAGAGAACTGGAAAACCTGATCGCCAGGGCGGTGGTCGAATCCCAGGGAGCGATTATCACTCCCGAGCATATCAGCTTCTTCGGCGCAGACAGCAGGCGATTGTTCGACCTCGGCGAGCAGATTCGTCGTGGAACCTCGCTCGACGAGTTGCTGAGCACTCTTGAGCGTTCAGCCCTTGAGGAAGCGCTGTCAGCCAGCGACGGCGACCGCGCCGACGCCGCCGCGCTGCTCGGCCTCAAGCTCGCTCAGTTCAACAAACGCGC
>JACCVC010000287.1 GCA_013698305.1 Chloroflexia bacterium | reverse complement strand
GGAACGTCAGCCGCGCTCGCCGCCTCGCTCCCCCTGATGCGCGCTGGCGCCCAGGACGCCACCCCGGCTGCGTCGCCGGCAGCAAACGCCGAGGAAGAGCTGGAAATCTTCTCATGGTGGACAACCGCCGGTGAGGCCGACGGCCTCCAGCAGCTATTCGACGCCTTCAGCGCCAACTATCCCGACGTCGAGATCGTCAACGCCGCCGTCGCCGGTGGCGCTGGCTCCAACGCCCAGGTCGCATTACAGACCCGCCTCAGCGGCGGTCAGCCGCCCGACTCCTGGCAAAGCCACACCGCCCAGGAGCTCTACAGCCTTTACGTCGACCCCGGATACTGCGAGCCCGTCACGGCTTTGTGGGAATCCGAGGGCTGGATGGACGCCTACCCGCAGGCGCTGATCGACCAGGTCACCCGCGACGGTGATCAGTGGCTGGTGCCAGTCGGCGTGCATCGCGGCAACGTGATGTTCTACAACCGCCAGGTCTTCGAGGATAACGGTATCGACGTCGGGGAGGAGATGAGCGTCGATCAGTTCCTCGAGGCAGCCGTGACGCTCGACGAGGCGGGGATCGCCGCCCTCGGCCTCGGCAGCCAGGACACCTTCTCGACGCCGCAGCTGTTCGAGAACATTCTCCTCGCCCACCTCGGTCCGGAAGCCTACATGGGCCTCTGGGACTTCTCGACCGATTGGAGCAGCGCCGAAGTCACCGAGGCGATCGAGATCCTTTCGCAGATGCTCCAGTACGTCAACGACGACCACCCGTCCCTCACCTGGGACGCCGCAATGGACCAGGTGATCGAGGGAACGTCCGCAACCACGGTCATGGGCGACTGGGCTTGGGGCCATGTCGTCGCCAACGGCGCGGAAGACCAGATCGGCTACGTCGCCCACCCTGGCAGCGCAGGCAGCTTCGTCGCCGTCACTGACGGGTTCACCATGCCAGTCGACCCGCCGCACCCGGTCAACGCCGAGAACTGGCTGATCACCGCTGGCTCCGCCGACGCCCAGACCGCGTTCGCCCCGTTCAAGGGCGCGATCCCAGCGCGGACCGATGTCGATACATCGGAGTTCAACGAGTACATGCAGTGGGCAGCGGCGGCTTTCGCGGAGGACGCGATCGTCACGTCGGTGGGGCACGGCGCAGCCACAACGCCGCAACACCGCCAGTCGATCTTCGACGCGACGATCAGTTTCCTGGGTGGTGGTGACGCCGTGATCTACCAGGAGGACCTCGTCTTCGCCGCCGAGGACGCGCAGGCCAATATGTAACGCGCTTCACGCGGTCGCCGAAAGAGTGAATTCAAGAGACGTTGTCTCGTAGGGGAGGATCTGGAGCTTGCCCTGAGCTTGCCGAATGGGTCCTCCCGATTTTTCGGGCAGACACAGGGTCTGCCCCTACGAGATGACGGTCGTTTTGCCATAGACATTGGAGATTCACATGGCGTCAGAAGCACGCATCGCGACCGCTGACCAAACCATCATGAAGCGACGCGGTTTTAAGGAAACAAGCGTTGCCAAGCTGCTGCTGTCGCCAAGCCTGCTCGCCATCCTCGTCTTCGTCTATGGCTTCATTTTCGCGACGATCTACGTGTCGCTCTCCAACTGGCGCTCGGCCACGATTGATCTCTCACTGTCCGACCCGATCATAGGCATCTACGAGCGGCTGTTCTCGATGTCGCGGTTCCAGACCGATCTGCGCAACACCTTGATCTTCACTATCCTGTTTCTCGCCGTATCCATCGGTGTCGGTCTGACGCTGGCCCTGCTGCTCGACCAACGCATCTTCGGGCGATCCATCTTCCGAAACATCTTTCTCTTCCCCTACGCGCTGTCGTTCATCGTCACCGGCGTCTCATGGCGCTGGATCTTCAGTCCCGAAACCGGCATCAACCTCCTGGTCGAGAACCTCGGCATCAACGCCGTGCTGAACTCCGTCGGCCTGCCCGACTTCTCGCCCGCCTGGCTGACCACTCCCGAGGTGGTAGGCGATCTCGGCGCCTGGCTGCCGTTCATGGACGGCTTCCGGACGCAGCTTGGTCTTCCGCTGGCGATGATCCCGGTCGTCATCGCCGCCGCCTGGCAGCTCAGCGGCTTCGCGATGGCGATGTACCTGGCGGGACTCGGCACCATCTCCCAAGACATTCGTGAGGCTGCCCAGCTCGACGGCGCAAGCTCCTGGCGCATCTACCAGGACATCATCATTCCACTGCTGCGACCGATCACGATCAGCATCCTGATCATCCTCGGGCACGTCTCGCTCAAGATCTTCGACCTGATCTTTGCGATGTCGGGATCCGGTCCCGGCTTCGCGACCGATGTCCCTGGCATCTTCGTCTACGAGCAGACCTTCCGCGCCACCCGCTACAACCTCGGCGCGGCGGCGTCGATCGTGATGCTGCTCCTCGTGTCCATCGTGATCGTGCCCTACCTGGCGCGCACGCTGAAGGAGCTGTAGCGATGGCCACCGAACATACCATCGACACCAGCAGCGTTGCCCACAGCCGAGCCCGGCACCGTCGCATCACCAACGGCCTGATCATCGCCGTTCTCAGCGTGGCGGTGATCTTTTATCTCATCCCGGTCTACCTGATGGTGGTAACCGGGCTCAAGGCAGCCACTGACGTCAGCCTCTCGCAGATGTGGGAGCTGCCGACATCGATCACTGGCGACGGATACCGCGACGCCTGGACGCAACTCAGCCCCAACCTCGCCACCAGTTTTCAGCTGGCGATACCGGCGACCCTCCTCTCCGGCATGCTCGGAGCTATCAACGGATACCTGTTCGCCAAGTGGAAGTTTCGCGGGTCCGATGTGCTGTTCACGCTGCTGCTGTTCGGGATGTTCATTCCGTATCAGAGCATCCTGATCCCACTGATCCGGTTCCTCAGCGAGATCGGCCTCTACGGCACGCTGCCCGGCCTGATCATCGTCCACGTCGTCTACGGCCTGCCCATCACGACCCTGATCTTCCGGAACTATTTCACCAACATCCCCGGCGAGATCATTGAGGCGGCGCGAGTTGATGGCGACGGCGTGATTGGGATTTTCCTCCGCATCATGCTGCCGTTGTCAGTCCCCGCCTTCGTCGTCGTCGGCATCTTCCAGTTCACCAACATCTGGAACGACTTCCTGTTCGGCCTGACGATCATTACCAACCCGCGCAGCCAGCCCATCACCGTCGCGCTCAACAACCTCAGCGGCGGATTCGCGGTCGAATGGAACGTGCTGATGGCGGGGGCGGTGATCGCCGCGCTGCCGACGGCGATCATCTACATGCTGCTCGGTCGGTTCTTCATTCGCGGGATGCTGGCCGGCTCGATGAAGGGGTAATATGGCCATCAACATGATCGTGCCCCGGGCACGAGAGGAGGCTCTTTGAGAATGACGACATTGACGATTGACCAGGCTAAAGACCACCTCGCCGAACTCCTCGCCAAGGCCGCGGACGGCGAAGAGATAGTGATCGTGCGCGATGACG
>JACCVC010000288.1 GCA_013698305.1 Chloroflexia bacterium | reverse complement strand
AGCGGTTCCTGTCAGTCCCCAGTGGTTCTCCAGCACCAGCGTCACGCCCCTCTCGCCCGCGTAGGCCGCGCCTTCCTTCAGCGCGGCGATGGCCCACTCGAAGCCCTCATCCTCGGTGTAGCCCTCGGCGGGCGGCTCTTCGCCGTCGCGCTCCAGCATCTCCTGAAACGTCGAGGTGGTGTGCCATCGACCGCCCAGCGCCCGCACGAACGGCGCGCCGAAGGCCCGTGCCATATCGATCGTGACCAGCAGCTTTTGCAGCTCTTCCCGCCGCCGTTCCAGGTCCGGCTGCACCGGGTTGTGCGAGGCCGAGATGGTGATCGGGGCGATGCCGCGCAGCGCGGCGTACTGGCGCAGCTGATGAATACGGTCGAGCGAGGTGGCGTCGTTCTGGACGAAATGCTCGTACAGCACCTCGAGGCCGCTGACGCCATAATCGGCGCAGGCGTCGATCATCTGCTCGATCGTCGGGGCAACGTTGCCCTCGGGGCCGTTGCCGAAGCGGTGGAACGAATAGGAAGAGATACCGAGCTTCACGGGCATGGGAGTGTCGTCCTTCTGGTCAAGATCGTGGTTCGGTCAACCAATGGCGGTTTCCCATTGCATGAGAGATCGCGTCACGATACGAATGCGTAGCGGCAGACCCGCCGTCTGCCCTGAGCGAAGTCGAAGGGTCTGCCAAAGGACATGAATCATACGATCAGGCTGATACCGGAGTTCAGGATCGGCCACGACGTTTACAGAAGCGTGGCGCGTCGAGGCGTCGATTCAACGCGCACATCGTCGCCGATGCCGGCTACCGAGGCAAGCGCCGATTCCGATATCGTCATTCCTCCCGCCAGTAGTCTGGATGCTGGTCCCGGAACTCCTCCAATGTCATGCCGTACTCGATCATGTCGCTGTGCTTGCCGTCGGTGTATGTCACCCGGCGACGACGCCCCTCGGTCTGGAAGCCGAGCTTTTCGTGCAGGCGCTGTGACCCAGGGTTGATCTCCATCGCCTCGACGTTGCACTTCTGGTAGCGCAGCTCCTGGAAGAAGTACCGCAGGATCAGGCAGATCGCCTCTTTGGCATACCCCTTTCCCCGATACTGCTCCTCAACATGCAGCCCGTAGCTGAACACGCCCGCTCGCTGGTCGCAATGGTGGGTGGCGATGCTTCCGACAAATGTCCCGTCCTCGAGCGTCTCCATCTGCGCCGTGAAGTCATGACCCTTGGCGCCTTCCTTCGCCTTCTCGTTCGCCCATGCCTCAGTCCGTGCGCGCGAAGTCGGAGGATTCATTACCCATTGAAACCGGGAGATGTCATCCTCCTGGTCGACCTCATAGTGCCCATCAACATCGGTCGGCTCAACGCCGCGCAGGCGAATCAGCTTCCCTTCCCAATACCTCGCCACCCGTGTTCCTCCATGTTGTTCTGCTTCTCATCAATGTCGTCTGCGCCAGTGTAGCAACAGGCGGATGGCCGCGATGCGCTATCTCCAACGGTGGGCCCCCCGCGATTTCCGCTATGCTTCTCGATAACGGCGTCGTACGTTCGCGTCGAGCATCGCAGGAGTTACCGTTGGAAGACCAGGTTCTACATCAGACAGACACTCCACCGAGGGACGCGACGCCACAGGATAGCGTCGAGCGCGTTTCCCCGTCCGTCGGTCATCCGGTCGCGACGACGTTCCCGATACTCCTCCAGCACCTTCGAAGTGTGCGTGGCTGGAGCAAGGCGGATCTGGCGAAGCGGTCAGCGTTCGATCCCAGCACGATTACCCGGTTGGAGCAGGGTAGCCGCGCACCTGAGCGCGAGACCGTGGCGCAGATGGCAGACGCGATGGCGCTGCCGATGACGGACCGCGACCGGTTGCTGGCGGCGGCAGGATACCGTTCTGATACATGGGATGACCCTGACCTGGTCGAAATCGCCACGTTGCTCGCGGACCCGTCCCTGCCGCCGGCGGTTTGCCGGGAAATCCGCACCATGCTCCGGGTGGCGGCGTCCCACGGTAGGCTCCATCGAATGCAACCTCACCAAACTCCCGCCGACACGTAGGGCAGACCCCGTGTCTGCCCTACTCGCTCACGACGTTGACGCTCGCTCGAATCGGATCGTCTGCGCTCCCTCCCAGACCACCCTGCGACCCAGCTCCCGTAGCTGTTCTTTGCCCTCGACAATGGTGAGGAAGTGGTTCCCCGCCAGTTGGCCGAGCGTGCTGGCGAAACAGGTCCGACCGTAGGGCACCAGGATCTCGGTCTCGCTGAAGCCACCCGGATACAGCAGGACCTCGCCCGGCGAGGGATAGCTGGTTGCGTTCTCGGCAGCAAGGCCCAAGTCGAGATTTCCCAGCGGTACCCACGCCGCTTCCCCGCTCCACCGAGCCTGGATCAACGGCTGCTCACAGGGCAACAGCGCCTCGAACGCAGCTACACTCTTCAGCGCTGCATCTTCCAGCCTGGCGCGGAACACAAGGTCTCCCACAGTAATCGTGATCACAATTTGCCTCCCAATTCATTGCCAGCCCTTGTGGTGCGGATTGTCGCATATGCCCAGAACTCTTGACGCAATGCGAGATCGGGATTCCGTGGGGTTCCGGAACGAACAACGCAAGTTGAATCCAGCGCCGCGATCAGGTAGCCCCGACTCGAAAGTGGACGGGGTGGTCGTTGTGATCGTCGATGCGCTCTTCCGCAGATGCCGCTTGTGACCATTCATCGGAAGATAAACCTTGATTTCGGTTCGACCTCGACCACTTTCGGGTCGAGGCTACAGGAGATGACAGCTTCCGGCGATACGCCAAGGTCATTTGCGGTTCCGCCAAAGCGTGGTGGCCCGTCGTCCCGATCAACATGAGAATAAGTCGCATGTAGGATTCGCTCCTGCTATAATTGCTCCATGGTGATGAGAATGATTCTCATCTACGGTGTGGCACGTCGAATTGGCGACGTTTCGGCGCGATGGCGAAGGGGGATCGGCATGGCAGAGAGCAATGTCATTGAAGTGGGACGAAACGGCCCAACTCGCGCCGAGCGGGCCGTCCCCCTCGAATGGTTGCAACGACTCAACGAGCAGCGTCTGGTCGTGGCCGCCATCCTGGCATGGGCCTTCACCATTCTGGCGTTCGGGCTGGAGCTCCTTACCCCTGCCCTACCGTATTCGGTGTTGGGACTCTACGTCCTTGCCTATCTGGCGGGCGGTA
This sequence comes from Chloroflexia bacterium, assembly GCA_013698305.1. Classification (GTDB taxonomy): domain Bacteria; phylum Chloroflexota; class Chloroflexia; order Thermomicrobiales; family UBA6265; genus JACCVC01. The sequence goes on along the minus strand of JACCVC010000288.1, from coordinate 3,588 downwards.
CCGACGCCACCAGGGAGGCGATCGCCGACCTGTTCGAGGGTCACGTCAACGTCGACCTGCTGATGGTGCTGGCTGCGCTGGGAGCGGCGTCGCTGGGGGCGTGGGTCGAGGGAGCGGTGCTGCTGGCGCTGTTCTCCTCCTCCAACGCGCTCGAACACCACGCTCTGGACCGCACGCGCAACGCCGTCCAGGCGTTGATGGAGCTGAGTCCCGATGAGGCCAACTGGATCACGCCCGACGGATCGGTCGAGGTCGTATCGGTCGACCAGCTACAAACTGGTGACCGGGTGCTGATCCGGCCCGGCGGACAGGTGCCCGCGGACTCTCGGGTCGTGGACGGACAATCCTCCGTCGATCAGTCGGCGATCACCGGCGAGTCGATCCCGGTCGAGCGTGGCGTCGGTGACAACCTCTTTTCGGGCACGATCAACGGCACCGGAGCGCTGACCGCCGAGATCGTGCGGCTGCCGTCGGAGAGCACGCTGGCGAAGATCGTCCGCATGGTCGAATCCGCCCGCGACCAGAAGAGCCGCACCCAACGCTTCACCGACGCCTTCGAAGGAACCTACGCGATCGGCGTGATCGCCGCCTCGGCGCTGCTCGGGTTCAGCTCAGCACTGATTGGCAGTGATGCTGGCGATGCCTTTTATCGCTCGATGACGCTGCTGGTGGTCGCCTCCCCCTGCGCGCTGGTGATCTCGACGCCCGCCGCGACATTGTCCGGTCTCGCCAACGCCGCTCGCAACGGCATTCTCGTCAAGGGCGGCAACTACCTGGAGGATCTCGGCTCGGTGACGACCGTCGCGTTCGACAAGACCGGCACGCTGACAGTCGGTGAGCCGCGCGTGACCGATATCATTACCACCTCCGGAATCGAGGAATCGGACCTGTTGCGACAGGTGGCGGCGATCGAATCGCTGTCGGAACATCCGCTGGCGCGAGCGATCGTCGATAAAGCCCGGCAGCGGGGCATACAGCTTCCCGAGGTGGCGGCATTCGAGTCGATGCCAGGCCTGGGTGTCAGGGCGGAGGTCGACGGCAGGCAAATGCTGGTGGGCGCCGCCGCCCTGATGGCGCAGCATGAGATCGACATTCCCGGTCCGATGCGCACGGCGCTCGATACGCTTGGTGAGGACGGCAAGACAGCGATGCTGGTGGCGGTCGACGGCCGCGCCGCTGGGGTGATCGCCGCCGCCGACGTGGTCAGGCCGGAAGCAGCGCAGGTGGTTGCTGATCTCCGCAACCTGGGCATCACCCGCATGGTGATGCTGACCGGGGACAACGACAAGGTGGCCCAGGCGGTCGCTCGTCAGGTCGGCATCGATGAGGTTCACGCCAATCTGCTGCCGGATCAAAAGCTTGCCCAAGTCGAAACCCTGCGACGTGAGGTCGGCGTGGTGATGGTTGGCGATGGCGTGAATGACGCTCCGGCGCTGGCGCTGGCCGACATCGGCATCGCGATGGGTGGGCGCGGTATCGATGTCGCGCTGGAAACCGCCGATGTGGTGCTGATGCAGGACGATCTGCACCGCCTGCCCTACGCCATCAACCTGAGCCGCCGCACGCGGACCACCATCCGCTGGAATATCGGCTTCTCGCTGGTGGTCATCGTCGTGCTGATCGGGTCTACGTTGAGCGTCGGTATCCCGCTGCCGCTAGGCGTCATCGGGCACGAGGGCAGCACCATCATCGTGGTGTTGAACGGGTTACGCCTGCTGCGCGGCCGGATTGTTTTTCGCTTGCAACGGGAGCCTGCGTTCGGACAGGCGACGACCACGATGCCGGGCTCGATGCCGACGGTCGCGCGATAGCCTTTTACGACATCACTCCGGAATCAGAAGGCGTGCGCGTCCTGTATGATTGAACACTGTATTGTATTGGCGCGTGTCCACACAGCCCGCGATGGCGACAACGCAATGGACGCACGCATTTCAGAAGGGATCCCGGATTCATGAAGATTACGAAGCATTGGTTGGCGGGCACGATCGCGATGCTGGCGGCGTTGAGTCTCGTCGCCGGAACGCTCGCGCAGGACACGGACGTCGATGACGTGCTGGAGTCCGAGCTGTTTGTAACGATCTACCAGGGCGCCTGCGATAACCTGGGTGCCGAACCGGTGTCCCAACTCGGGAACCTTGCCTCCACCGAGGAAGTCGCGGACGGCATGGAGGCCGAGGCCGAGATCATGGGCTTCCAGGATGTCGAGGAGATGCTTGTCCTCGACGTCAATCTCGAGGCCGGTATCGACGCGTTGTTCCAGCAGGATCAGGCACTGTCACTGGTGATCCTGGACGAGCAGGCGGATGACGATGGCTATGTCGCCTGCGGCGAGTTGGGCGGCTTCATGGTCAACGGCCAGATCGCCATCGCGCTGACGCCATCCGATGGTCCTGACACAGGCGTGGATGACACAGACGCCGGGACCGATGACGCGGAAGCGGAAACCGATGACCTGGATTCCGACGCCGACGACGTTCAATATGTCGGTGTCGCGATCTTCGGCAGCGGCGAGGGTGATCGGGAGCAACAGGCGAGCTTGACGCTGGTTCGCGTTTACGTCTTCGAGATCGAGCTTGCTGCCGCGGTCGCGGCAACCCCGGAAGCGACCGTCACCGTGGAAACCGCGACCGATCCGGTCTTTGTGCCAACGCTCATCCCAACGTCGCCACCACCACCGCCGCCTGCCCCGACCGAAGCGCCAGCCGGGTCCCCGACGACGGAACCCACGACTGAGCCAACCGCCAGCGCGACGGTCGAACCGACCCCTGATCCAACGGTTGACCCTACAGTCGACCCGACGGTGGATCCCACAGCCGACCCAACGGTTGATTCACCAGCCGACCCAACGGTTGATTCACCAGCCGACCCGACGGCGGTTCCGACTGAGGAATAGGGAACAGCAGCGAAGAAATCCGCACTTTGTGACGAATGTGCTCAACGAGAAACCCAACCACCGCTGCGATCAGTGGTGGTTGGGTTTCTCGTTGGCGGGGTTGAGGTAGGTCAGCACCGCCAACACCCGGCGATGGTCCTTGATCGAGTCGTCCAGGCCGAGCTTGCCGAAGATGCCGCGGATATGCTTCTCCACGGTGCCCTCGGAGACGAACATGGCGTTGGCGATGGCGCTGTTGGTGCGCCCTTCCGCCATCAGCGACAACACCTCCCGCTCGCGCTGGGTGAGCCTGGCGATCCGATCGTCCCGTCTTCGGCGGGTGACCAGTTGGGTGACCACTTCCGGATCCAGCACGGTGCCGCCCGCCGCCACCTGCCGGATCGCGCCGATGAAGTCTCGCACGTCGGCGACCCGGTCCTTGAGCAAATACCCGATGCCGTGAGTGCCGGTTTCCATCAGGTCGGCGGCATAGCGCTCCTCGACATACTGGGAGAAGACCAGGATCGGCGCGCCCGGCAGTGCGCGGCGGATGGCGATTGCCGCCTTCAAGCCCTCTTCCCGAAAGGTTGGAGGCATGCGGACATCGACGATCGAGATATCCGGCCGGAGCCTGGTGGTCGCCTCGATCAACTCATCGGGACCACCGACCGCAGCCACCACCTCCATCCCCTGCTCTGTCAACAGCCGCACCAGCC
>JACCVC010000211.1 GCA_013698305.1 Chloroflexia bacterium | reverse complement strand
CCCCTGGACGCGTGGAGGCAGATCGATTCGGTTCTGCCAGATGGGTTCAAGAGCACTCCAGGATCCGCCGTCCTTCCAGGTGCGCTGTTGCTGCAGCGTCTCGCCGCCAACCTGGCGCTCGACGATGGCAACACCGAACTTGCCCGTATCTGGTTGGAAGCGAATGACACGTGGCTGGCCTGGAGCGGCAGCGTTGCCGGTCGCGCCGACAACGAGTTGGCGTGGGCAAGGTGGCGGCAGGTCCACGGCGAGGCCGACAATGCGTGGGATCGCGTGAATCAGGCCATCCGCTCCGCCAATGCTCCTCATCAGCCACTCGTCCTGGTCGGGGCCCATCGGCTGAAGGGTGAGCTCGCGCTGGACAGCGGGGATGTTGCGGTCGCCAGCGAAGAACTTGCAAGGTCACTGGAGCTGGCGACTGCCTGCGGCGTGCCGTTCGAACGGGCGCTGACCCTGATCGCGCTCGCGCGGCTGCGCGCCATCACCAGTGAGGAAGGGGCCGCTGACCTTGCCCTCGAAGCAATGGCAATCTGCCAGCCATTGCACGCCCGGTCGGCGCTCACCCGGATCGATGAAATTCTGATGGCCGACGCCAAGACGCGTGCTCGCCCGGAACCACCATCCGGTCTCACCACGCGGGAGCTCGATGTCCTGCAACTTGTCGCCAGAGGGCTGACCGATGCTGAAATCGGGGAGCAGTTGTTCATCAGCTCCCGCACCGTCAGTCAGCATTTACGCTCCGTCTATGGAAAGCTTGACGTGCGCTCGCGCACGGAAGCGACCCGGTTCGCCTACGAACACGGGATCCTGTGAACGTTGAGCCCATGCGCGACGCCAATTCGTCTGCGCAGAACTACGCAGATGCTCCGCAGCACATTGACAAATCAAATTGCGCAATTCTGCCGATGTGCATGCTACCCGGGCGCTGTACCTTGGGATTAGCCGGCAACGATTTGTGATTTGTGCTCTGGTCAACGTCGACTGGACTTCATCCCGAGGAGCATCTCTCATGCAACGGTCTCTCAAGCAACGAGTCTATCGTCCATTCTTGTCATCCGTTGTCGCACTGGCGGCACTGGTGATTCTTGTCCCCTTCACCTCAACCGCGGCACAGGAAGGCCCGCCCCCAAGTCCGATTGAGCTTCCCTGCGCGACTAATGCCAGCTCGCAGCTGCTGGGCGCCACACCGGTCGGAGACGGCAGCCAGACGCTGGTGCTGGCCCGGGTACTCTTCGATTCCGGTGGCAGCATCGGTGAGCACACCCATCCCGGCGCGCTTATTGTGATGATCGAAGCCGGCGCGTTTGGCCTCACGCTGGTCGAGGACGGCGAGATGATGGTCACCCGCGCGGCCACCTCTGACGCCGAAGCGACCCAAGAGCCGCTGGTGGTCGGGGAGGAGCTGGCGCTGGAACCCGGCGACTCGTTCATCGAGCATGGCATGGTGCATACCGGGAGCAATCTCAGCGATGAGCAGACGACCGTGCTGATCTCCGGACTGATCGAAACCGGTGAACCACTCACGCAGTGTGTCGATGCCGCAACGCCTGCGTCCTGACCGCGGGCGCATCCAGCGGGTGAAGCCCGTCGTTCAATTCGGGACCAGATTGTTGGACGCGTCATATGAGGTACCCCAGCGGACGTTCCGCCCATGGCCGATTGGCCGCTGGTGTATCCACAATCACCCAGGAGATCGCGATCATGGCCATGGCAACCAGCAACACCACCGCGGAATCGATTGAACAGCTCGCCTCGAAGGTACGCGGCGGCATCGTCCAGCCGGGCGACGACGCATACGAGGCCGCCCGTCACATCTACAATCAGAATATCGACCGGTCACCGGCCCTGATCCTGATGTGCGTCGACAGCGCCGATGTGATCGCCGGTGTCAATTACGCCCGCGAGCAGAGGCTCGACCTTTCGATCAGGGGCGGACGTCACAATGTCGCCGGGTTCGGCGCCAACGATGATGGTGTCGTCCTCGATCTGCGGCAGATGAACAACGTTCATGTCGATCCGGATCGCAAGATTGCCTGGGTTGGCGGAGGCGCCACCTGGGGTGATGTCGATCACGCCGCCTGGCCGTTCGGCCTCGCCACGCCTGGCGG
>JACCVC010000209.1 GCA_013698305.1 Chloroflexia bacterium | reverse complement strand
GCCAGTTGTACGTACACCGCGAATCCAGGGTCTGGAGGGGCCGGACGATTCAGATCGGGATGCCGCACACCGATCACGGGACTATCGAGCCATCCTCGCGCGGTTTCCCAAAAAACGGGAACCGGATCGAGTTGCATGGTCGGAGGGGGAGCTACAAACAATGACTGAGAACGAGCGCCGCGCACAAGATGTCCTTACCCGCGAGGATGTTGTGCTTCGTGGTTTCGCCGCTGCCGGGCTTATCGCCATGTTTCTGTTGATGCTATTGGTCGTCAACCCGTAAGCCGAACCGCGAGAATCGTGACAATTCGGTAAGTGAACCTGTAGTGTAGAGCGACGGTCGTACGACCGTCGCTCATTTTTGGGTTCGATCACCTGGCATGCCATCAGCTTGTCGTTTGCTGGATCGGTCTGAGTGCAGATGATATCGCAGGTGGAGGACGGGATGACAGACAATTCGCTTGACCATGAACGGATCATCGCCCGCCTCGGAACTCATCGTATTATCGCTCCGAAGCGATTTCGGCTGGCAGATTGCGATCCCGATTCTCTGGGCGACCTGACTCGAGAGGATAAGGCGGCCGCGAAGGATGCGCTCAAGGTCGAGCGCAAACGCATCCGAGACTTGCAGGAGCGTCTCTACGCCGAGCACGGCCAAAGCCTGCTGGTGGTGATGCAGGCCACCGACACCGGCGGCAAGGACAGCACCATCCGTCGGGTGCTCAAGGGGATCAACCCGCAGGGCGTGAAGGTGTGGTCGTTCAAGCGACCCAGTGAGGAAGAACTCGATCACGACTACCTCTGGCGCTACCACCAGCACACCCCACGCCGGGGCATGATTTCGATCTTCAACCGGTCGCACTATGAAGATGTGTTGGTGGTGCGCGTAAAGAAGCTCGTGCCGAAATCGGTGTGGTCCCCCAGGTATGAGCAGATCAACGACTTCGAGCGGTTGTTGGCGGACAACGGCACGCGCGTCCTCAAGTTCTTCCTCAACATTTCGAAGGAGGAGCAAAAGGAACGATTGCAGGACCGACTCGACGAGCCCGACAAGCACTGGAAGTTTCACGCGGCGGACCTTGAAGAACGCGCCCATTGGGATGACTACCAGCGGGCGTTCCAGGATGCGATCCGGAAATGCTCGACCGACGCCGCGCCCTGGTGCGTGGTGCCAGCGAACCGCAAGTGGTACCGCGATCTCGTCGTCGCCCGCGCCATCGCCGACACCCTCGAAGCGATGAATCCTCAGTTCCCGCCGCCCGAGGCGATGCTGGACGAGATCGTGATTCCGGATTGAGCAGCGTCCCGCCTGATGGCTCAGGACCGATCGCCATCTCTCGGAGAATCGTGGCGGACAGGACGCCATCGATGTTCCACGGAGAACCGAATGAGATGCTTTCGACAGGAGGATGTGCATGTTCTTCGATGACTGGTATGGAATAGCGCGCGTGTTGATCGTCGGTCCACTGGCCTACGTGGCGCTGGTAGCCATGCTCAGGGCCTCGGGCAAGCGTACGCTCTCGAAGCTGAACGCGTTTGACTTCGTGGTCACTATTGCGATGGGGTCGATGCTTGCCTCGATCATCCTCACCGACACGGTCGCGCTGCTCGAAGGCGTAGCCGGTATGGCCATGCTCATCGGCCTGCAGTTCCTGATAACCTGGCTTTCGGTCCGTGACAAGCGTGTGAGCCGCCTGGTCAAGGACGAGCCGACGCTTGTGTTTCATAAGGGTACGTATCTGGAATCGCAGCTCAAGCGCATGCGTGTGACCAGGGGTGAAGTGGAGGCGGCCGTCCGTCAGCACGGTCATGCCACGGTAGCTCACGTTGGTTCGGTGGTGCTTGAAACGGATGGCAGCTTTAGTGTGGTGGGGAAAGCGGGCGGTGAACAACTCGCCATCGAGCCACCAGCAGGTTGATTGCGTGAGGCAGGGAGCGTCAGCGGCAATGCGGATCGGACTCATTGCCGACATCCACGGCAACGTGCCCGCCTAGGCGCGTGTGCTCAAAGAGCTTGACGGGCTCGCCGTGCAGGAAATCTTCTGCCTCGGCGACATCGCGACGCCTGGTCCATGGCCCTCCGAGGTGCTGGATGTTTTGGACGCACTCGATATTCAAGCTGTTATGGGGAACACCGATCATTGGTTGCTCGCTGCCGATGATCGTGTGGTCAGTGATGCTCCCGAGATGAACGCGATCAGCCGCTGGGCATCGTCGGGCATCGGAGACCAGAGACGCGAAGGCTTGGCCGAGCTTCCGAAAGTGATCGAAATTGAGCCTGGCAACGATCTGCATTTGCTCATGTTCCATGGGTCGCCGTTATCGACCACCGACGTGATGTCGGAGCGGACCCCGGAGAGAGACATCCTTGAGGCGCTGAACGAATTTGGGGCAAACGTCGGCATCGGCGGGCACACGCATGTGCAGATGATCCGGGAATTCGACGCCGTGCTGATGATCAATCTCGGCAGCGTCGGTCTGGGCGGCACCGGTCCTGGCACGCCGGACCTGCCGCCCGTCCAACCCGCGAGCACCGCCGACTTCGCGGTCATTGATGTCTCGGGAGGCGAAGTCGCCACCGAGTTATACCGGCTTCCCTTGGACGTTGCCGTGATGATCGAGGCAGCCGGAATAACCGGCATGCCGCACCTTGACTGGTGGGCTTCAATTTGGAGCCGGAGCCGGTGACAATCGCAGGACCTGCCGTTCCCCCTGGCTACGCCTGGTGCATAATGTTCATATCGTGTTCATGCGGCCAAACGTAATTCCACGGAGTCGGGCCATGATTCCCCTGATTGCTGAAAACAAGGACACCATCGTCAGGCTTTGCCGTGAATATGGCATCAGGAAACTCGAGGTCTTCGGGTCAGCGGTGACCGGCGCGTTCAACGCGGATACCAGCGACATGGACTTCATCGTCGATCTCGGTGGCTACGAGCGCGGCGTTTCCCGACGATACTTCGGATTCGCAGACGCGCTCGAGCAAGCCCTGGGCCGAGAGGTGGACCTAGTCACCGAAGTGCAGATCAGGGATCCCCTACTTCCGTCACCGCGTCGAGGAGCAGCGAATCAATGTCTTTGCCTCTGGAGACAGCAAAGCGGCTGCGTGATGCCCTACTTTCTCTGACAGTTTCGTCACTACGTGGTATCCGCTTGATCTGACCGACAACTAGGTAGACCCGCCTCTCCGTGGGCGGGTTGGTCACTCCACAGCTCGGGCATGGAGACCCGAGCCTACAGATTGTGCGAGATCAGGTTCGGATACCAACCCTGATCTCGTCCCCGTCGATCTCGACGCGGTAGGTCTTGACCGGGAAGACGGCAGGGTAGCTCAGCGGCTCTCCGCTGCGGGCATCGAACGCGCCGCCATGAAGCGGGCATTCGATCCGGTCGCGGGTGATGGCGCCGTCGGAAAGAGACGCCTGCTCGTGCGTGCAAGCGTTGTCGAGCGCGACGATCTCCCCGTCGACGTTCGCCAGGCAGATCCCCTTGCCGCCTGCCTCAACGTAGCGCAACTCGCCCGGCTGGATCTCACCGACGCGGGCGACGGTGTGGTAGACGACCGGCATCAGTCGGGCACTTCGACCTGGATGTCGTCGCCGTCGATGCGCACGCCGTACTTCTCGATCGCCACAACC
>JACCVC010000198.1 GCA_013698305.1 Chloroflexia bacterium | reverse complement strand
GAGCATCTGGAACTCGAACCGGTCCCCCGGCACACCATCGCGTCGTGCCACCGCGATGACATGCGCGATCAGCCGCTCGTCATGGGTGGCGATGGCCGCGAACCCCTCCCCTGCCAGCATGCGCTCGGCGAGTCGCCGGTAGTTCGCATCGACATCCGTCTTCTTCGGATAGGCGACGGTGTCGGGTTCAAGGTAGGTGCCCTTCACCAGACGAAGGTTGGGGCGCAACGGCAGCAGGTCCGTCAGGTCGTCTTCGGTCCGGTAGAGGCTGGCCTGGAGGACCGTGCCTACGTTGTCATGGCCGGCCTCGCGCAACTGGCGATAGATGCGCAACGTCGCGTCGACTCGTGCTGACTCTTCCATGTCGATTCGCAGGAAGGTGTTGAGGATGCCGGCGTGGGCCGCCAGGCGAGCGACGTTTTGATACGCAACGGTCTCTCCGAGGTTGAGGCCCAGGTGCGTTAACTTGACGGCGACGTTGCCATCGACGCCCTCGATCACAAGCCGATCAATCACATCGACATAGGCATCGGTTATGGCGGACGCGGTGGACTCGTCCCGCACATCCTCGCCGAGGATCGACGTGTTGACGCGCAGTCCCTGGGCGTTGAGGCGCCTGAAGACCGGCATGCATTGGTCGAGCGTTTCGCCAGCCACGAACCGGGAGGCGCCAAGGCGCCTCCCGTACCTCTGCACCAGCCGGGTGACGAAGGCATTGTTTGCGGAGATGAGGATACAGCCGCGAAAGGCTGCATCGAGCGCCGTCGCCGTGCGCGACGGTATCCTCTGGATGGCGGAGGAACCCGCGGCCTGTTTCGTACGCATCATCGTTCCTCTTAGTACGTCTGCTTCATCAAGTGTGATGCTCTCGCATTGAAGCATGATCGCCGCGAATCCGGCTTGACGCAAGCCACGGCGGAAGCCAGATCAGGGAAAACGACTGCCAGACCAGGAGCCATATCCGCATCCGACTGCTCGACGACGCATGGATGGTGCATCATGGACGCGACACCTTCGCCGTGCGCACCGTGGAGTATTTTCGATGCCCGATCATGACCATCTCAGCGAATCGCACGCTTGTCTGCTCGACGCCGACGATCCTCTGGCAGGGTTCCGGGAGCGATTCTACATTCCTCCCGGCACGATCTACCTCGACGGGAACTCGCTGGGGCTGCTCTCGTACGACGCCGAATCCGCGGTGCTGCGGGCGCTTGCGTCCTGGAAGGAGCAGGGCATCAACGGCTGGCTGGAAGCCGATCCGCCGTGGTTCACGCTCGGCGAGGAGCTGGGCAGGCGAATGGCGACGCTGGTCGGCGCGACACCGGAATCCGTGATCGTCACCGGCACGACGACCGTGAACCTGCATCAGATGGTGGGCACGTTCTACGAGCCAACCGAGAACCGGCGAAAGATCGTCGCCACCTCGCTCGACTTCCCCTCCGATGTCTACGCGCTCCAGAGCCAGATCCGTCTGCATGGCGGCGATTCCGAGCGCGACCTGGTGCTGGTCCCGAGCCGCGACGGTCGCACGATCCCCGAGGACGACATCATCGCGGCGATGGCGGATGACGTGGCGCTGGTGCTGCTGCCGTCCGTCCTCTACCGCTCCGGCCAGCTCGTCGACATGGCTCGTCTCACGCGGGCGGCGCACGACCGAGGCGCGTTGATCGGCTTTGACTGCGCCCACTCGGTCGGCGCCTTGCCGCATGCGTTCGACGATTGGGATGTCGATTTCGCGGTCTGGTGTACCTACAAGTACCTCAATGCCGGTCCGGGCGCGGTCGGGGCGCTGTACGTCAACCAGCGCCACTTCGGCCGGGAACCGGCGCTGGCCGGCTGGTGGGGCTACCGCAAGGACCGCCAGTTCGACATGGCGCATCACTGGGAGGGAGCGGCCAACGCGGGCGCCTGGCAGATCAGCACCATCCCGCTGCTTTCAGCGGCGGCGCTGATGGGATCACTGGCGATCTTCGAGGAGGCGGGCATCGACGCGATCCGGGGAAAGTCGCTGGCGCAGACCGACTACCTGATCTCGCTGATTGAGGCGAGCGGGCTCTGCGACGAGCCATACGGGTACCGGATCGGCACCCCACGCGATCATGTCATGCGCGGGGGACATATCGCCGTCGAGCATGACCAGGCAGCGCGGATCGCCCAGGCGTTGAAGGCGCGTGACATCGTGCCGGACTTCCGGCCGCCGGATGTGATCCGCCTCGCCCCGATCGCGCTCTCCACCACCTATCACGAGATCTGGCGGGCCGTGCAGGCGCTCCGCGAGATCATCGAGACCGGGGAGTACCTGAGCATCGGGACGGCGGGGATGGTGACGTAGGGATCACCATGAGGCGTTACGATCCTCAATCACAGCGTCTGCTACCGTTCGACCACTGCGAGATCGTGGCGGGTTGACGCTGCCCTTCGGCTTCGCGCCCTTTGGCGCCCTGATTATCTC
>JACCVC010000196.1 GCA_013698305.1 Chloroflexia bacterium | reverse complement strand
CGCTGGAGATCACCGACGAGCTCTGCCCGTGGAACAACGGCACGTTCACGTTTTCAGGATCGAACGCAGGCTTGATGGTTTCAGAGGGCGGCAAGCCGAAGGCGAAGATCACGATCCAGGGGCTCTCGTCGTTGGTCTTCAGCGGGCACGACCCGGCGGACTTCACGTTCCGGGGCTGGGGCGAGCCGGATGCGAGGGCGCAGGAGACATTACGGTCGATATTTCCGCCAGGCGTCCCGGACCTGCACGAGACGTTCTGATCAGAGGTTGGGATGAACCGGATGCCGCTGCGCAGGAGACGCTACGAGCCCTCTTCCCGCCCGTCGTCCCCGACCTGCACGAGACGTACTGATCAGAGGCTGTACCGGATCGAGATGACCACCAATACGCAGCGCCGACCCTGGGTCTGCCCTAATCTCGTGGGACGCTTCTGTCGATACAACCGAGATCATCACCTCCACCACACCAACATCTACGGCAGGAGCGCGGCGATCAGGCTCTCAGCCAGCCACAGTTCGTACCGTTCCACTGACCATCCACGTTCGATCCGCAACATCCGATGGACATCGGGGCTCGTCAGCGTCCACATGATTTCTCCAGCCTCCGCCGCGGACAGGCCGGAACTCAGCGGCCCGTTCGCTTCGATCCATTCCACCACCTTCGTCATGTTCTGCAGGCGCTCTTCCTGAAGCCGCCGGTGAGCCGCTGCGATGTCCGCGTCCGCTGCGGCGGCGATGCGCATCATATCGAACATTGGACCCGCGCGATCCAGGATCGGCCGGATGCCACGCGCCATTGTCCGCAACTGCCTGCGCTGATCCGTCTCCTGGCGCATTCGCTGTGGCTCAGACCGCTCCAGCACGCTCAACGGCTGATCGTCACCTCCGATGGAGATGCCCATGAGCGTCGTCAGAATCGCTGGCTTCGCGTTGAAGGTAACGTAGACCGTCTGCGCCGAAACACCTGCCTCGCGGGCGATCGCGGCGATCGTTGTGGCCACATACCCATCCTGAAGAAACAAACAACGCGCGGCATCGAGGATACGCAACCGCGTCTCACGAGCCTGCTCCCGCCGAACCGGCGAATGATAGCGGCGACGGGGATTGACACCGCCGGTTTTTGGGTGTACTTTTTCATCATTCATTAGAGTCTATCTATACCGAAATGAGGGCGACATGTCGAACCACTCTCAGGCAACCGATCAGTCCACACATCACATGAAACTCTTCCGAAAGATCATTGAGGATGGGTTCTCCCGCGCCAACTTCGCCGTGATCGATGAGATCGTGGCTCCGCATATCGTTGAGCACCAGGCGGGAATGGGGCAGGGACCGGCAGGCGTCAAGGGAGCCATTTCCTATCTCCGCTCGGTGTTCCCCGATTTTACCCTGACCGTCGAAGACATGACGTGCGATGGCGACAAGGTTTGGGCCCGGCTGCGCGCGCGCGGCACGCACGATGGGCCGCACATGGGCATGCTGCCTACCGGGCGACAGATCGATATCACGGTATTTGACATCTGCCGCTTCGAAGACGGAATGATGGTCGAGCACTGGGGAGTTCCTGACCGGTTCACCATTCTGGAGCAACTGGGCATGCTGCCAGCGCAGCGGGAAGCAGGTACGTGAGGACATGGCGACCTCCCCGCATGTTTCCACATCCGTCGAAGCTGATATCTTGTCGGGCGAATGGTGATCACATGCAATTGGCGATGAACCAAAAGGGTCAACATGGAGTTGACCCGTACGAGGCGATGCCACAACGCCGGGGAAAGCCACTGCCATCCCCAGCGTCATCGTCAGTTGCATGAGGGCGTAAAGGCTACCCCTCGAGCAACAGCGTCTCCGGATCCTCGATCAGCTCCTTGATCTTGACGAGGAACTGCACCGCCCCCTGGCCATCGACCACCCGGTGATCGTAGGAAAGCGCGATGTACATCATCGGGCGGATGACGACCTCGCCGTCTCGCGCCACCGGGCGCTGCTGGATCGTGTGCATCCCGAGAATTCCGACCTGCGGCGTGTTCAGGATCGGTGTCGAGAGCAACGAGCCGAAGACGCCGCCGTTAGTGATCGTGAAGGTCCCTCCCTGGAGGTCACTGATCGCCAGCTTGTTGTCCCGCGCCTTGCCGGCCAGCTCGACGATCTCGCTTTCGATATCCGCAAACCCCTTGCGGTTCGCATCCTTCAGCACCGGCACTACCAGTCCTTCTGCAACACCTACCGCGATGCCGATGTCGTAATGCTTCTTGACCAGCAACTCGGTGCCCTGCAACTCGGAGTTCACCCACGGATACGCCTTGAGCGCCCCGATCGCCGCCTTGGTGAAGAAGGACATGAAGCCGAGGTTGACACCATGCTGCTCCTTGAAGGCGTCCTTGCGGCGCTTGCGGAGGTCCATCACGGCGGTCATGTCGACTTCGTTGAACGTCGTCAGCATCGCTGCAGTCTGCTGGGCCTCGACCAGGCGCGTGGCGATGGTCTGGCGTCGCTTGGACAGGCGAATCCGCTCCTCGTCGTCGCGGTCCTGCTTCGGCTCCCTGGCTGCCGCGGGACTCGATGGTGAGGCTGCCGACGGTGTGGCCACCTGCGCCGGAGCGCCGCCTTCGCCCCGCTGGCTGCTGGCGAGGAACGACACGATGTCGTCGCGGGTGATCCGTCCACCCGCGCCACTGCCATTGACCTGACTGAGGTCGATGTCATGCTCCTCGGCCATGCGCCGCACGGCAGGCGCCGCTCGCCCACCGCCATCACCGCTATCCTCGGTGGCTTGGGAAGGCGCGGATTCGGCGTTGTCCGATGCCGGCTGCGTCCCAGCCGATGCCTCTTCCGCCTTGGGAGCTTCTTTCGCGGGAGCATCTTTAGCTTCCGCGACGGGCGGCGGGGAAGATCCGTTACCCCCACTCGCCTCGATCACGCCCAGCACTTCGCCGACGGTGACCGTGTCACCTTCCTGCTTCTGGATCGCGCCAAGCACGCCGTCGTCCTCGGCGGCGACATCGAGATTGACCTTGTCGGTCTCCAGCTCGAGAATCGTCTCGCCTCGGGCGATCTCGTCGCCCTCGTCCTTCAGCCATTGGCCGACGACGGCGTCGACCAGCGACTCTCCCAGCGGCGGCACCTTGATTTCGATCGACATCTGCTTGTGTTTCTCCTCGGGCGGGCACGCTGAAACAAATGTACGCCTGCCTCGCAACGGGCAAACACTTCGCTGCGCTCAGCACAGGCTCCGGGTCTGCCCCTACGCGTTATGCCACGTTACTCCGCCGAACTTGCCGCTGCTGGTTGCTTTCGCCGAGCAGACACAGGGTCTGCCCCCACACGGTCGCTCTTCGCCACCCTGGCCTTGGCGCCGTTTGCTCCTGCCCTCGATTCGCGAGCCACGCCGCCATCGAACGCCGCCGCGACGATCTGGCCCTGCTCATGGTTGTGCTGCACGAGCGAGCCTTCCGCCGGACTCGACCGCTCCGGGCGCCCGATGTAGCGCACTGGATGACTATCCGCGAGAAGATCACGAAGGTGCCGGACCATGAAACTCCAGCCTCCCATGTTCTTCGGCTCTTCCTGCAGCCAAACGACTTCCTGCAGGTTGGGATAGGTATCGAGAATCTGCTTGATGATGGCGCCCTGGAATGGCGCGAGCTGCTCCACCCGCACGACGGCGACGTGCGACGCATCGTCACGCGCGTCGCTACCATCAAGGTCGATCGCGACCTTGCCGCTGCACAGCACCACCCGCGTTACCTTGTCCTTGCGGTCTTCCGCCCTGGGGTCGTCGATCACCGGTCGGAACGTCCCTTCCAGGAACTGCTCCGGTGACGAGGCCGCCATCGGGTGCCGCAGCAGGCTCTTGGGCGTCATCAGCACCAGCGGTCGCGGATCACGGTCCAGCCGCGCCGCCTGACGGCGAAGCAGGTGGAAGTACTGGGCGGCGCTGGTCAGATTGGCCACCCGCATGTTGTCGACTGCGGCAAGTTGCAGGAACCGTTCGAGCCGGGCGCTGGAGTGCTCTGGCCCCTGACCCTCGTATCCATGCGGCAACAGCAGCACAAGCGACGGCTCCTGGCCCCACTTCGCGCGCGCCGCCGACAGGAACTGGTCGATCACGATCTGGCCGCCGTTGACGAAGTCGCCGAACTGCGCTTCCCACAACACCAGCGCCTCCGGCGCCTGCACACTGTAGCCATACTCAAAGCCCATGCAGGCATTCTCGGAAAGCGGGCTGTTATAAATCGAGAACGACGCCCTGGCCTCTGGCAGATAGTGCAACGGCGAATGCGCCTCACCCGTTTTCGAGTCGTGCAGGACAAGGTGGCGCTGGCTGAAGGTGCCGCGCTGGGTGTCCTGACCCGTCATCCGGATCGGCGTGCCGTTGGCCAGGATCGCGGCGAACGCCAGCGACTCCGCATGCGACCAGTCGATCTTGCCGTCGCTGGCCGAGACGAGCGTGGCACGGCGATCCCACTGGCGCTTGAGCTTGGTATTCGCCGAAAAGCCCTCCGGCATCGCGTGGATGCCAGCATCAAGCGCATCGAGCAGCTCTCGCGTCACGGAGGTATCGACTTCCTCGCGCCCTGTCGTCTTCAATTCCTCATGATCGTCGTAGCTTTCGGTGCCCTCGGTGATCCCCTTGCGAATCCTGGACAAGCGGTCCTGAACTCGCTGCTCCATCGCCGACGCGTCGTCTTTCGTTACCACCCCGGCCCCGACCAACTGCTCGGCATAGATGGCGCGGGCGGTCGAGTGTTTGGTGATCTTTTGGTATTGGAGCGGCTGGGTGAAGGCCGGCTCGTCGCCCTCGTTATGCCCCCAGCGGCGATATCCGACGAGATCGATCAGGAAGTCCTTCTTGAACTCCCGGCGATAGGCCATCGCCATCTGCGCCGCGTGCAGGCACGCCAGCGCATCGTCGGCGTTAACATGAACGACCGGTATCTCAAACCCCTTGGCCAGGTCTCCCGCGTAGTAGGTCGAGCGGGAATCCATGGCATCGGTGGTATAGCCGATCTGGTTGTTGACAATGATGTGGATCGTCCCGCCGACCGAATACCCCTTGAGGCCGGAGAGGTTGAGCGACTCCGCGACCACGCCCTGTCCCGGAAAGGCTGCGTCGCCATGGAGCAGCACCGCCAACGTGCGGGTGGGATCGTGCTTCGCCGTGCCCGGCTCGGTGCGATCGTCCTGCGCCGCCCGCGCCATGCCCAGCACGATCGGGTTGACCGCTTCGAGATGGCTGGGGTTGGGGGCAAGCACGATCTGCATCTTGACCCGCTCGCCCGTTTCCGGGTTTCGAGCCAGCCGGGCGCCGAGGTGATACTTGACGTCGCCAGTTCGCACGTCATCCGCGGCTTCAGAACCGGAGGATGTGCGCCGCTTGCCGCCCTCGAACGCCGCGATGATCGCGCCATATGGCTTGCTGAGGATATGCGTCATCACGCTGAGGCGACCACGATGAGCCATGCCCAGAAACACCTCGCGCGTGCCGACCGCGGAGGCATCGTCGGTGATCTGATCGAGCATCGGCACCAGGATGTCGTTGCCCTCGATCGAAAATCGCTTCTGCCCGAGATAGGTCTGGTGGAGGTAGCGCTCGAACACCTCGACCTGGGTCAGCCGCTCCAGCACTTTCCGGCGAGAGGCATCATCGAGCTCGGGCTCGAACCGGCCCGATTCCACCGCGTCGTTGAGCCAGGCGCGCTCTTCAGCGACCTGCACATGGTCAAAGTCAAAACCGATTCTGGCGGTGTAGCGGGTGCGGAGCCGATCGATCGCCTCGGCGGCGTTGGCCGCGCCATCCGCCGCCTCTCCGCCGACGATCTCGGCGGGCATGCTCCGGAGATCGTCCTGAGTGATTCCATACGTCTCGAGATCAAGCTCCGGCGCGCCCGGAGGCGGGCTTCCCAGCGGGTCCAGCGGGACCGCAAGGTGGCCATATTCGCGGATTCCGGTCGCGAGTCCGATCGCTCCGGCGACTTTCTTCAGGTCGATATTTGCGGTTGAGGTCGCAGTGGTTCCTGACGACAGCGTCGTTGCAACCGCGGTTTCAGGTTGTGATGGAGTAAAGGCTTCGAGGAAGGCTCGGCTGTCGGCATCGACTGACTCGGGGTCAGCCAGATACCGGTCGTAGAGCTCCAGCACGTAGCCAGCATTCGGCCCGATAAACGTGCGCAGGTCGCTCATTGGTG
>JACCVC010000194.1 GCA_013698305.1 Chloroflexia bacterium | reverse complement strand
GCTATCGGGCACTCGATCGCCGTGCCGCTGATCTCGCCGTCTCCCTGGGCGGCGTGACCATCGCCGACGGAGAACAGCGCCCCTTCGACCGCGATCGGCAGGTACAGCGTCGTGCCAGCAACCAGCTCCTTGCAATCGATGTTGCCGCCGGTCGGGCGTGGGGGCGCGGTCGGGAGCAACTCGCCGCTGGCGTCCGGCATACCCATCACGCCGAAGAACGGCCGCATCTGGACCGTGTGGCCGAGCTGGTTGGTCGCGGTTGTCGTGTCCGGATCGAGGTTCCAGATCATGCGGAACCTGTCCGTGTCCTCACCGATCCTGAGGCGTTCGTTGATCGTATTGTCGATCCCGCCGGCAACGTTCCAGCCCCATCGATCCGTCACCAGCTCGTCGATCCGCACCGCCAGGGTCATGCCCGGTTTCGCGCCGGTGATCGCGATTGGCCCGCAGAGGGCATGGCCGCCGTCGCGCTCCGGATCGCGAGGCGTGAATTGATCACCAAGGCGATTAGGCGTCGGCGGCTCGATCGACCAACGGGCATCGAGCGTCGTCGCCTCGATGGAGTCGCCGGGGGCAATCGTCAGCACCGGCGCGAAGGTGGATGAGAACGTCCCGTGCAGGGTCTCACGAGATGGGGTGATGGTATGGACGGTCATGGTTGGCCTCCAGAAGGCAAGGATCAGGTTACTGCTCGTGAATCGCTCGCAGGTAGCCAATAGATGCATGAACCGGATTCGGGAAGGTTTCTACCTCGTATCCGGCGTCGTTCAAAAATCGAACGAGGTCGGTGTGTGAATAATCCGTCACGTCATCATGAAACTCCATCACGATCCGGTGAATGCGTTCCAGCACGGATCGATCCGAGTTGAAGAGGATGTCGTACTCCGCGCCTTCGCAATCGAGTTTCAGCAGATCCACCTCGTCCACCCCGGTCAGGTTCAATGCATCACCAAGGGAAACCAACGTCACTTCGAGGTGCTGTGTGGTTGCCAGGTCAGCGGCTGCCTGTGTCTGGAACCTCACCGGGTCACCGCTACTCAGATCGAGCGTCGACGTGCCGCTCTCCGCACCGAGCGCCATCTCATGGAGTTGAGCATTGGTCACGTCGTTCAAACGCATGTTCTCCCACATGAGCGCGAAGGACTCCGGAAATGGCTCGAAGGCGTACACCTGCGTGCCGGGCTCGGCACGAGCGGCGAACAGGCCGAACTCACCGATACCGCCACCGATGTCGAAAACGGTCCACCCCGGCCGAATAACGAATCCGTACCGCTCGTAAAACCGGTCGAGAAAGGTCTCCTTGACGCTCCACACGTCCATCGCGTTCCTGACCCTGAAGCGCACGTCGGCGTGGCGAACCCGGACGGTCGTGACGCCTGCGTCCGCCGATCCGGTAAAGATACGGATGATTAGCACCTTGCTATCAAAATCATGGAGCAAGCGCCAGATCGATTGCAGATAGTAGCTGTACTTCGTTCGCCAACGTGACATCTGGTGCCCGCACCTCCATGACGCATTCCATATCCGCCAGTTGCGCTTATTGAGACACGTTCTTCCGGAATGGCCGTGCGTGAGGATTCTGGTATTGGCTTCCGGGCATCATACGCTGGGTAACGCGAGTACACCAGCCCTTGCATACTGAACGGATGAACGACTCCATACATCTCGCCCGCATCCATATCATCGGCGGCCCCGGCAGCGGCAAGACTACCCTTGCCCGGCAGATCGCCGGGACCACCGGCGCACCACTCTACGAGCTGGACAACATCGGCTACGAAAACGGCGCGGGGGCGAGGCGTCCACTCCACGCCAAACTCGCCGACATCCACGACATCGCCGCCCAGCCAGCATGGATCACCGAGGGCATCTTCTTATGGTGGACCGACGAACTGTTGCATCGCGCCGACATGATCGTCTGGCTCGATCCGCCTGTACGGGTCGATCTCTGGCGCATTGTGTCGCGTCACGTCAGAACCAGCCTGGCCGGGACCAACAAGCATCGCGGCGTCCGTGCCCTTGTATTCTTTCTGCGCAACGCCTTCCAGTACTATCGAGGGGAAGCGATCCAGACATCCTCGCCCGATGACGATAGCGTGGTTACTCGCGCCGCCACGATTCACGCATTGAGTGAATTTGAAGGCAATGTCGTTCGGTGTCGGACGCGGTCGGATGTCGCGAGACTGATTCGTTCGCTCAATTCCGGGTAGGCGCAAGGTCATCGCTAGGGGCTCGCGCGGTTGACTTCCTGCTCCACGACTCGGGCGTCATCGTCCTCACCGTCGCTGATGTCATGCTC
>JACCVC010000175.1 GCA_013698305.1 Chloroflexia bacterium | reverse complement strand
CCGCCATCGACCCGCTCCACCATCGCTTCCACCTGGATGGTGATACTGGTGCGCCCGATCCGTTCCACCTTCGCGTAACACAACAGGCAATCCCCGACGTACACCGGGCGATGCAGCGCCACATTGTCCATCGCCACCGTCGCCAGCCGGTGCGGCGTGTGCTGCCGCGCCTCAACCCAGGCCGCGAGGTCCATCTGGCTCAACAGCCACCCGCCGAACACGTCGCCGGACGGGTTGGTATCCGCCGGCATCGCCACGACCCGGATCACGAGCTCTCCATCGTTCATGTCGATTCCCTTCATTGTCTTGGCGGTACGGCGCGGTCTCGATAGCGTCCTGATCTCCTGTTCAGGAATCATATCCGTGCGTCCACCGGACAAACCGGTGACCGACGATACGCCATGTGATAGCATTGTACGTACACACCTGTCGAAGCATCTTGTGGCTGTCGACTGTTCCTCATCAGAACTGTCCAGGAGTGGACCGGAAACGGAAATGCGTGATCGTTCGTTTTGATGCACAGAGGTCGCAATACGGGACACAACCGACGCGGGACGCCGCAGATTCTCAAGACAAGGATTCCAGAAAGGTTCGGAGGAGTTCCATGAAGCATCAGTATCGCCATCAGGCGGCTATCTCCTCTTCTTCCCGACACGGAAGAATCGCGCGTATCGGCGGCGCCTTGCTACTCACGCTGATGTCGCTGCTGACGACGCTCTCTATCGTCGCGCCGGTCGCGGCGCAAGAACAGGAAGGTGAGGGAACCGCTCAGGTCACGATCAACACGTTCACCTGCCCGGATGGCACGGATACCATCGATCCTGTCGATTCGCTGCTGGCCAGCTGTGTGACCCCGGCCAACGACCACACCTTCACCTGGGTCAATGCCGAAGGTACGCTCGCGACCTTGAGTCCCCAGAACGGGCAGGTGCGCATTGATGACATCGAAGAGGGGTCATACATCCTCTACTCCGATGTGCCGCTCGACGACGCCGTCGAGGTTGCCTCCTGCACCGCCGATGGCGGCAACCGGTACACCAGGGTGTTCGATGATAACGGCGTCACCGCCTTCGACCCCATCACCCGGGAGCAGATCGTCTGTGACTGGTTTGTGATTCCGGTGCGGGACGAGACCAGTGCGCTCATGGATTTGACCGGCTCTCTACAGCCCGAACCTGCTACCCAGTCTGGAATAAACGCACCGGCGGGTCTGAGTGGTTCTTTGTCGCTGCAGTCGACAGACCAGGCGCAGGTCACCATCAACCTGGCGCTTTGCCCGGCGGGAACCGACGAGTCCAGTAGCTTCGACGAGCTGGACGCCGCCTGCGCCAACACGGTCGACGGCGTCGTCTTCACGTGGGGGGATGCCACCGGCACGATCGAGACAATCACGTCCGCCGGTGCCGCCCCCATCGTGTTCGACGAGATCGAGGAGGGGACCTACACCCTCTACTCCGACGTTCCGCTGGAGTTCGCCAGCGAGACACTGTTCTGCGTCGCCGATGGCGGCAACCGCTATCAAAAGGAGTTCAACGACAACGGGGTTACGACCTTCGGCGGCATCATCCGCGAGCAGATCGTCTGCGACTGGTTCATTACGCCGTTCGACTTGCAGGGCGAGGACGGGCCGACGCCAACACCGACCGCCTCCGGCCTCGCTGGAGACCCCGTCGTCACCCCGACCCCCGACCTCGCCGCGCCTGATCTGACCGTCACGCCAGCGACCGGCGGCGACGCGCGCGCTACCGAGACAGGTGGGTCGCTGGTCGTGCATCTCGCACTGTGCCCGATGGACTACAGCGGCGACCAGCTATTCGAGACCTGCCACGGCGTCGGCGTTTCCGATCAGCCGTTCGTCCTGACCGGACCTGACGGCGAAACCGAGCAGATCACGACCGTGCCCCAGACGCCGGGTCCCGGCATCGTCCAGTTCATGTCGTTGCCCGCGGGCGACTACATGCTTGCCGGTGGACCTCCGGGCGATTTCGGCTCGGTGAAGTTGTACTGTTCGACCCAGCCCGACGGCGACCGAATCGACGCCGTGCTGGATTCCACTAGAGCCACGTTCACCATCGGCGACGGCGAGGACATTCTCTGCGACTGGTACTACATCCCGGAAAACCAGGGCGGCCAGACGCCGACACCCTCGCCAACCGTGACTCCAGAGCCGGTGGACCGCGCCGAGATTCTGGTCACCCTCTACCAATGCGTGACCGGCACGTCAGTGGCTGGCGCCAGCTATGCCGATCTGCAAGACGCCTGCAATGACACCCGCGATGGTGTTCCCTTCACCCTTGGCGACGTCGGTGCGCCGCCGCTAACGGCCAACACCGGCGCGTCCGGCGCGGGAGCGGTGCGATTCTTCGAGCTGCTGCCCGCGGACTACACGTTGCGCCCAACTCTTCCGGGCGGGCTGAGCAGTGTGGCGGTGTACTGCCAACTCAACGAGGGCGACCCGTATCAAAAGACGCTGAGCGATGGCGCGACCACGTTCGTCAACGTCGATGGGGACGCGATTGCCTGCGACTGGTACGCGCTCAAGTCGAATCTGGCGCCCGATCCCGCGCCAGCCGGACCCGATGGATCGATTACGGTGCGCGAGCGCCTTTGTGGTGAGGACGCCAGCGCGATCACCGATTGGGAGCGGGAATGCGATGCTGGATCGAGCGGAGCGACCTTCACGCTCGCCTCGACGGACGGTGCCATGACGCGAAACGCCACCACCAATGCGGAAGGCATTGCCGTCTTCAGTGATCTTTCCGATGGCTTCTACACGTTAAACCAGGAAGAGGGCATGTGGTGCAAGGCGCGCGCGGAGCGAGTCGATAGCCAGAGTCGGGTGATCGTCGACGGCGGCCAGAACACCGATGTCTTCCTCTATCAATGCACCGATGTCACCCAGCTTCCTAGTACCGGCAGCGGACCGGGCATCGGCCCGATGAATGACGATGGCTGGTGGCAGTCGTTGTCGGCGGTCCGACTGGCGTTGATGGCTGGGGGTGTTGTCGGTGTCGTCATGCTGCTGCGATGGTGCGTCACGCCAAGAGGATTTGCGTCCTGATCGCCAGCACATGAAACGTCGGCGCATCGCCGAGCGTAGGGTAGAATGGCGGTGGACAATGTCCGGTGCCAACAAGACACAACAGCGGGTGCGAGCCGCTGTCTTGAATCGACACGATTCTGGAGCTGGCGTGATCTGATAGATGTTCCACGCCGGTTCCGGACCAGCCGACTGAGGATGAGTTCCATGACGCAACGAATCAAGCATGCGCTGCTGCCTGTGATCGCCACCATGATGGTCATCGCCGGGATGACCGCCGGAGTGACGGCGAACACCAATATCCAGTTCCCGACGTGGGGCGGCAGCGGAGGCGACTTCGTCGCGGGGCCGCTCGGGCTCAATCCGGCCGCCAGCGCCGGGTCCGCGCCCGTGTCGATCCAGGTTCCCGACGCCAGCGTCGACGCCGAGGTAGAGCTCAACCAGATCGTCGATGGCGTCATGCTCGATCCCAGTGGCCCCTACGTCGTCTCCTGGTATGAGGAAACTGGCATGCTCGGTGAGCTCGACAATGTCGTGATGTCTGGTCATGTCGATTACTGGGAGGTCGGGCCCGCGGTCTTCTACACCGTTGCGCAGCTCGGCGAGAACGCGCAGATTCAGGTTGCCGGCGACGATGGCTCCACCTACACCTATGCTGTCGAGTGGGTCCAGGATTATGACGTCGCTGAGTTGACCCCGGAAGCCATCAGGGATATCGTTGGCCCGACCGATTATCGCGCGCTGACGTTGATCACCTGCGGCGGCGCATTCGACCCGGAAAGCGGCCAGTATCTCTCCCGCACGATCGTCCGCGCGAGACTGGTCGATTCCAACGTCCCGGCGGCGAGTGACGTTGCTGCTGGAGCCGAGTCCGCGGCTGATATCTCCGCGCTTGAGGGCATCACTGACGCCGCCGATGGCGCTGACACCGTCGAGGCCGTTCCTGACGAGGTTGAAGCTCCGGACACGACCGCTCAACTGGCCGTCGGCAACATTGCGACCGTCACTGACAACGAACTCAACATGCGAGCTTCCGCATCGACGAGCGCCGACATCGTCACTACCCTGTCACAGGGGCAGCAGGTGAGCATCATCGGCGGGCCGCAGGACGCCGATGGATTTGCCTGGTGGCAGATCGAGCTCGAAGACGGCGCCCAAGGCTGGGTCGCGGCGGATTTCCTCCAGCCGTAACGAATCCCCTTGCGCCGAATAGTGACAACGCAAACAGGGGCGCCCCGTTGAAAGGATGCCCCTGTTCTATGCCCGGCAACGGATTCAGTAGGGCGCGGACCACGATCGGCGCTGAATACCGTTTAGCCAATAGAGCGTATTGCAAGATGCTTGATTCACCGCACAACCAACGCGTAGGGACCGAACTGGAGCCTGCACTGAGCGCAGTCGAATGGGTCGGTCCAATCGCCCGG
>JACCVC010000174.1 GCA_013698305.1 Chloroflexia bacterium | reverse complement strand
TGGCGACGGATTGAACAGCTTCATCACAGTCGTTTCAGCGTCGCCGGGAAGGGGCAGATTGGCAAGTGGTGAGCTAGGCCTGAGTCGAAGCCGTCAGGTCACCGGGCACAAGACCCGGTGCTACGTGGTTGGCGGTGCTCAGTAATTGCTCGCATTCCGCGAGCAAGGCCCGGGCGACTGCCTCGCCGTTGGAGCGCGAGACGTGGATGCCGGCCAGCCGCAGCAGCGTGGTCGCGGTAAGGTACCGGAGCAGGTCGCCGTCGAGATCGTGGTCGAGCGCCCGATAGTGGCCGGTGAACGTCCGGCGGACCAACGCCAGCTCTCCCGCGTGTTCCGGATGCTGCGCTGCCAGCAGGATCAGGTGGGCGGCGAAGTTGGCGACGTCGACCGCCGGCTCCGACATCGAGGCGTCGTCCAGGTCCAGCACCGCCAGCTTGCCGTCATTGACCAGGATCTGGTCGTGATAGAAGTCGCGATGCACGGGCGCGTGCCGCCAGGGAGCCCTCGCCGTGCCGTCGCTCTGGATGCGCCGCATGCGCGACTCGGCAACGTCGCGCAATGCGGGAGCGTGCTCCCCGACCTGCTCAACCCGGATCGACAGCGGACTCAGCTCTTTGGCCAGATCGTGCGAGCGGCCCAGGTCCATGCCAGACGTATGGAAGCAATACAGCGCAGCGGCGATGCGCTCCGCCAGCCAGGTGTCGCCATCCAGCAGGTCGGGCACGATCGGCTCCCCGGCTACCGGTCGCTGCGCAAGCAACTTGAGGTCGGGCAGCCAGGCGAGCGGCTCGGGCAGGGCGACATCAGGTCCGAATCCGCTGGT
Organism: Chloroflexia bacterium; assembly: GCA_013698305.1. GTDB lineage: Bacteria > Chloroflexota > Chloroflexia > Thermomicrobiales > UBA6265 > JACCVC01. Next base: position 4,792 of record JACCVC010000174.1, on the reverse strand, counting down.
CGAGGTGATCGCGCTCGTGATCTCATGCACCTTCGGCCCGCGTTGGGACGCGAACGTCTTGCCGTAGACGACTTCGCCAGCGCCGCTTCCGCCAAGCTCATACCGCAGGATGGCGCGCCGCCCGATCTTGTGCCGCACCACGTCGATCCCTGTCACGGACACCTGACCGTTGCCCAACGCGCCGGTCAGCCGCTGGGACATCACGTCCGGCTTCAGCAACTCGATCATCTGGGGCAACGCCGGATCAGCGTAGTGGGGAGCTTTCGTCACTGCCGATTCCCCGGCAGGGGCCGCTCGCCGCGGACTGGCTGGGATGCCACGAGAAGCCGCCCCTGCCGGGGAAGCACTGGTGAGGTGATCGTGAGGAGGCGATGATACTCCAGGGTTTTGATCAGTCAGGCGGGATTCCGCGAGTTCGACGATGCGCTCGATGCCCTCCGGCCAGTCCGGCTCCAGCCTTCGGAACGGTCCTGGCGCGAGCTTCAGGAGCGCGGCGGCCTCGAACGCCGCGATGTCGGATAGGCAATGGGGAGAGTGTTGTAGTGAGGCGTCAAGGAATGCGTCTCTCGCCTGGCCGACATCCTCTCCACGCGCTTCCCCTGATGTGAGGTGGGCGAGCATGTTGCCGACGTCCAGCAGCGGATGACCGCGCTTCAGCTCATCCAGGTCGATGATGGCGACGCCGGATTCACCCACCAGCGCCTGATCGTCGTAGAAGTCGCCATGGCTGGTCATCATCCGCTCGTCCATGTTTCCGAGCCGGGCCGTGATGTCATCGCTTAGCCGATCAAGGCGGGCGGCGAGGCCCGGCGCGATTCGCTCGATCCAGATCGCGGTGTCGTTGAGAACGGCGATCTCGTTCGCAAGCGTATGTACCGGCACCGTTGGTAGCGGGACCGACTGCAGCAGCGCCAACGACGCCGCGAGCGGTTCCATCCAGCCGGCGTAGGTAGCGTCACCGCGCAGGGACGCCAGCTGGATGCCCGCGGTTTCATCGTGGGCGATGAACTTTCGTTTGGGAATCGAGATAACAACCGATGGCGTTGGAACGCCAGCCGTGATGAGCATTTGCGTCTGGCTCGAGATCATTTGCCCCCGGTCATCCGTCATTAGCTTGCCGTACAGCATCTGTGCAGGGGCGTTGCGCAGGCGGTAACGCAGCATAGCCTTGCGCTCTGGCTTGTAGCGGACGAGCGCTGGCTCACCAATGATCTCGGCGTCAGCGAAGTCATGATCGGATTGCCGCAACTCGCCCATCATGTACGAAGGATCCGTCGCTCTCACCAGAAAACGGAGCTCGTAGTCGATCGGGTAGATCTGGAACAACCCGTTTATGTCGGGAAGCCAGGCGACAGGACCACATGGAAGGTCCGCTTGATGACTCGACGCGCGCTCCACGAGACGCCGCATCCTGCCGCTCTCCGCTCGCCGCAGGGCACGGTCATCGATGAAGACCTGGGAAAACGCGCTGACTTCGGTTTGACGACCGTGTTTATCCTCGATCGATAGATCGTACTGGATCAGACAGCTGGTCTCCGGCTTGTAGCGCACATACCGTGGACGGCAGCCAACGATGCTCACCTCTTCGGATGCGGCAATCGCATTCGTCAGGATCGACATCATCGCGCCTTCGTCGAGCATTGCGGCGAGGTGAGGCAGCGCCGGATCGAATGGCAGCGACGGGATCATGAGGACGCTCCAGCGTGCGCCTTCGCCGTGCCGTTGGATGCCGCCACCGGCTCGTCTGGCTCGGAAAGCTGCATGCGATACAACTCGCGATATTGCCCGCCGCGGGCGAGCAACTCGTCGTGCGTGCCCTGTTCCATGACCTGGCCGTCCTTGACCACGAGGATGACGTCGGCCCGCCGGATCGTATCCAGGCGATGGGCGATCACCAGCGCAGTGCGGCCCACCAGCAGGCGGTTGAGCGCATTCAGCACTGAATGCTCGGACTCCGCATCCAGCCCGGTCGTCGGCTCGTCGAGCACGACGATCGGCGCATCCTTGATCAGCGCCCGCGCAATAGCCAGCCGCTGTCGTTGGCCGCCAGAGAGTGACACGCCTCGCTGGCTGACGATGGTGTCGTAGCCGCCCGGCAGGGACGCGATGAAATCGTGGATGTACGCGTCTCGCGCCGCCTGCTCGATGGTCTCATCGGTCGCCTCGGAGTTGCCGTAGGCGATGTTCTCGCGGATCGTGCCGCCGAATAGCGCGCCGTCCTGCGGCACCACGCTGATGTTCTCTCGCAAGGACCTCAGCGTGTAGTCGCGGATATCGTGCCCGTCGATCAGCAATGTGCCCTCGGTCACGTCGTACAGACGAGGCAGCAGCGATACCATCGTCGACTTGCCGGCGCCGGAGGGACCGACCAGCGCCACCGTCTGATGTGGCTGGATGGTGAAGTCGACATTGCGCAATGACTCGGCGCCGTCGTCGTAAACGAAGGAAACCTGGTCGAAGCGGATATCGCCTCGCATGCGGCCCGCCTCGATGTGGCCGTCCTCAATCTCCGGCACCTGGTCGAGCACTTCGGTGACACGGTCCACGCAGCTGGATGCCTTGGCCGCGCGTTCGGCGACCCGAGAGAGCCGTCGCATCGGTCGATAGAAGCTCTGCATGTAGGTGATGAAGACCAGCAACTCACCGGGCATCAAGCGTCCGTCGATCACCTGGTTCACGCCTACCCAGATTGTCAGCGCCATGCCGACCGCGACCGAGATCTCGACGCCCTGGTTGAGCTGGCCTTCGAGGCGGGTGGCCCGCATTCCCGCCTTGAGGCTGCGCTTGTTGAGGCTGCGAAGCCGATCCTCCTCCTCGCGCTCGCGGGTGAACATCTGCACGATGTGCATGCTGCCCAGGGTCTCGTGCAGCCGGGAAGCCAGCTCGCCCTCTCGCCGTCGTTGCTTGCGAGCGGCGGTTCGAATGCGGCTGGAGTAGAAGATCAGCAGGAAGAGAATGCTGGGCATCGTGATGATCGCCAGCAACGCGAGCTGCCAGTTCATGATGAACATCACGGTGACGAACCCGATCAGGACGATCGATTCCGTCATCAGCGAGAGCAGGGTCGCGGCCAACAACTGCCGCAAATTGTTGATGTCACCGGTGAACCGCATCAACAGGTCGCCGGTGCTGTTCTGGTTGTGGAACCGGAGGGAGAGACGCTGCACATGCGCGAAGAGTTGCTGCCTGATCTTGACGACCACTTCCTGGCCGACTCGCGTCGTCAGCACACTCTGGAAGTAGTAGAAGATGCCACGCAGCAACGCGAACAGCAGCACCGCGCCGACCGCCAACTGCAGCACCCGCAGACGATCGGTGCCAAGCCAGTCGTTCAGCCACGGAAACGGCGTTACTAACGGTCGGTTGACCAGCACGTTGTCGAACACGAACTTGAGCGGCCAGGGTTCCGCCAGGCGCATGGCAACGTATGCAAAGGCGCAGAGCAGGGCCACCAACAATCGTGGCCAATGGCGTTTCAACTCCCGTCGGAAACGGAAGATCATCTCGAAGGAGACTTTCAGGCCGCGTACCTGCCGACGAATCGGGTGCTTTGGTTGGGCCATATCAGTGACTTTCTTCCATAGTAGTGGCACCGCCGCCGACGGATTGGTGGAGACCCCGTCGCTCGCGCTCGATCAGCTCAATAACGACGCGAGCGATCCCGCTCCAGTTTCGGTTCGCCATCACCTCCTCCTGTGCCGCACGGCCCATGGCACGCGCGTTCGCCGGATCATCCAGCAGCCAGGCGATCCGATGGGCCAGTTCCGGCACGTCTCCCGGCGGGTAGAGCAGGCCGGTTTCGGCGTTGCAAATGCATTCCCCGATCTGTCCGATCCCAGCCGCGACGACGGGGCGCCCGGCGGCCATGTATTCGAACAGCTTCAGGGGAGAGAAGTAGAAATCGGGCGTGGCGTCGTAGGGCGCTACCGCGATATCCATCGCCGCGATGTACCCTGGCATGTCGGCGTGAGCAACCATGCCGGTGAAGGTGGTAATCTCCGCCACGCCTTCATCGGCCGCGAGTTGTTCGAGATGGAGTCGTTGCGGGCCATCGCCGACGATGAGCAGGCGCGGGGCACGATCCATTCCCCGGTCGCGGGCCAGCCTCGCGATTGCCTGGATCAGCGTGGCGGTGCCGTGCCACGCCTTGAGTGTGCCGACAAACCCGACCACCGGGCGGTCATCGAGACCCAGCCGGGCGCGAACATCGGGTTTTGGTGAGGCGAATCGTTCCACATCGACGCCGTTCGGCACCATGGTGACGCGCTCTTCATCTACACCCGCGCCAACGATCCATTGCCTGAGCGGTTCGGAGACGGCGATTACCTGGTCGGCAGCGCCGAGGACTCGCTGTTCGGTCGCCCGGATAGTCTGGGAGAAGCCGATTCCCCGGTGCATCGCGTGCTCTTCGCTCAACGGCGCGTTGAGCTCCAGGATGTGGGGAATACCGAGCAGTCGGGCGATCTCCACCCCGGCAGCGCCGAGTAGTGAGTATCGCTCGTAGATCGCGCCGGGGTGGAGCCGCCGCAGCAGCGGCATGACCCGGTGCCGCAGCGTTGCCGCGTACAACATCGAGCGGATCTCCTTTGCCATCGGCTCACTGGCGGCAGGGTCGTCCTGCAATGACCCGACGAGTACCCGCTCGGATTTATCTACCGGAAACTCGTGGACGGGCACAAGGAATCCGACGGGTGGGTCTCCACCCGCCCGGCAACTGATGATATCGACCTGATGCCCTTGCGAGGCCAGCGCCGCGCTCAACTCGCGGACATGGATCGACGCACCCTTGTTC
>JACCVC010000152.1 GCA_013698305.1 Chloroflexia bacterium | reverse complement strand
GCCCATCGACGGCGAGACCTACGCCGGAAAGATCCATCGTGTGCTGGGGCTCTACGACTGGAACGTGCAGCTTGCCCAGATGAATCTGCTCGACAGTCACGATACCCCTCGCGCCCTGACGCTGGCGCGTGGGGATAGCCGCACGCTGGAGCTGGCGGCGCTGCTGATGCTCATCTTCCCCGGAGCGCCGACGGTGTACTACGGCGACGAGATCGGACTCGACGGAGGCATGCCGGACAAGTGGGCCCGCAAGACGTTCCCTTGGGATAACGAAGACCGCTGGAACCACGAGCTCCGCGCGGTGTACCAGACGTTGATCGCGCTTCGACACCGGTGTGAGGCGCTGCGGATCGGTAGCTACCAGACCCTTGCCGCCACAGGGGCCAGCTACGTGTTCAGGAGAACGCTCGACGACACCAACATCATTGTCGCAATCAATAGTGATGAGGCGGAGGATACGGTCCTGCTCAAAACGGCCTTGTCCGCCACGTCGCCCGAGTTCGTGATAGGCGAGGCGCCGACTGCCGATACAGAGGGATTGACGATTCCGGAGCGGTCGGCGGCGATTTGGGTACTCGACGGACAGCAGGGATGACAGCCTCCGCGGCCAACCCTGGACACCGAGGTCCGAGCCTACAAGAGGTCACCAGTGATTTTATCTTCGGTACCCTCGCCACGGACGAGTTGCGGCTTGAAGAGCTTCGAAAGCAGCAGCGCGGTCTGCGCCACGACGATCGCATCTGGCCCATCGACCCGACGCCAGAGGATTCGGTCACGATCTCGGTCACAGTTGGCGCAGACGTGTCCGTCATGGACTTACTTTGTTACGTAATGACTGATGAATTTATGCCGGAAGAGTCCAGCGAGACGATAGCCTTCTCCCGCGTTGGGAGCAATTGGGACACGCTGACGTGGAGCTACACGGGGACGTGGCAGGCGACTATCCCGCCGCAGCCGGAAGGGACGCTGGTGCGGTATCGCATCGCCGGGACGGCCGCCGATGGCACCACGATCTGGGCGGACGCCGATGAAGAAACCGGCGAGGCTGGTCGGTTCGCCTACAGCGTCGACCGGCTCGCGATCCCCGCATGGGTCCGTAACGCGGTGATCTACCACGTCTTCGTCGACCGGTTCGCGCCGTCGCCGGGCGAGACGTGGAACGGTGCAGACGACCTCAACGGCATTTGGGGTGGGACGCTCAAGGGCCTGATCAGCCGGCTCGACTACATCGCCGACCTCGGCGCGACCGCAATCTGGCTGTCGCCGACCTTCCCATCGCCGACGCATCACGGCTATAACGCGACCGACTACCACAGCATCGAGCCGCGCCTGGGCAACAGTGAGGACCTCCAGCTCCTGATCGAGCTGGCTCACGAACGGGGCATTCGCATCCTGCTGGACTTCGTCGCCAACCATGTCTCCAACGAGCACCCGGCCTTTCTGCGGGCACGTCAGGACAGGGACTCACCAGAGCGATCGTGGTTCACATTCCTGGACGACGGATCTTACCGGTCGTTCTTCGACGTCGAAACGATGCCGCAGGTTGCCGTGGATGATGACGGCGCGGCCGGCTACCTGATCGACGCGGCCCAGAACTGGATACGGATGGGTGTCGATGGCTTCCGGCTCGACTACGCCAACGGTCCCTCCCGCGGATTCTGGTCCCGATTCCGTCGGGCGGCGCGGGAGGTGAATCCGGAGGCGGTGCTGCTGGGCGAGGTCGTCGAGAGCGCCGATACGATGGCCTCCTACCAGGGACGCCTCGACGGCACGCTCGATTTCCTGCTGCTCCAGCAGATCCGGGCGTTTCTCGGCTTCGACGTGATCGGCGCGGCCGGGTTCGGCCGGTTTCTCCAGCGGCATCTGGACTGGTTTGGAGAACGGCTTGTGTTGCCGTCGTTTCTCGACAATCATGACATGAACCGGTTCCTGTGGGTGGTGGGTGGCGACGCGCGTCGGCTCAAGCTGGCGGCGCTGCTCCAGTTCGCGCTGCCGCAACCGCCGATCATCTACTACGGCACGGAGGTCGGGCTGAGCCAATGGCACGATCTGGAGTATCCCGATGGATCGCGCCGGATGGAAGAGTCGCGGACGCCGATGCTTTGGGGCGACGAGCAGGATGGCGATCTGCGCGAGTTCTACACGGCGTTGATTGCGGCGCGGCGGACGTCCGGGATCGCCCGGGGAGGCGGCGTCAGGGCGTTGCCGGTCTCAACCTCGGACCTGCTGGCGCTTCGCCTGGAGGGGGGCGGGCACGATCACACTCTGATG
>JACCVC010000143.1 GCA_013698305.1 Chloroflexia bacterium | reverse complement strand
CCTGAAATCAAGCGACAGCCGCCGGGGAACCCCGGCGGCTGTCGCTTTGTGTTGGCGTCAAAGGCAGTTGTGTGGAAAACTCCATACGATATGTCGATAGGCAGGTTCATTGAATGATGCTGCAACGACACGAACACCTAGCGGCGCCTGCCCTGAGCGAAGTCGAAGGGTCTACCAAAGGTGATAGATCGCCAAGCGGGGCCGATACCGGAGTTCAGGATCGGCCACTAGGTATCGTTGCTCTTGACCAAAATCATGGGAGGACCACACACCATGACCAAACTCGGCACGTCATCGAATCGATTGTTCGCCATCGCCGCCGCGCTGATCGTGGCGCTTGCTGGCGAAGCGACGATCGTGGCGCAGGCATTGGGTCCGGCAGGGCCCTCACCGGTCAGCGGCCATGCCTCGGTCGTCGCGCAGGCGGTCGTCGACCTGCCTGAAGGAGACGCGGTGTGGCGGATTCGCGACATCGAGGTCGATAGCACCGGCACGCCCGTCGAGGCAGCATATCCGGCGTTTGCCATGGTCCAGGGCGTGCCGGTGATCGTCGAGAGCGGCGTCACCGAGTTGCAACAACGGGTCGCCTCCGGCGAAGCGGCGACAATCGCTCCGAACAGCGATACCACCATCCGCAGCATGGGACCGGCCCAGACGGTGACTATCGTCGATCTGCTGCCAGCGTCCGAAGCGACCATCAGTGGGTCCACCGGGACCATCGGCAGCGCCTTCTCCATGAGCGCTGGTTCCTATGATGTAGATGTGATCCGCGACGTGCTGGCCGAGGAAGAGTCGACTGCCATCCCCGAAGGCAGCGGGCCGACGCAACTGCTGCTCCTGGGTGGTCAGGCCGACATCGATGCGGACGCCGAATCGTTCTCGCTGGCATCCGGTGGCGACAGGATGGCCATGGGGGACCTGACGATCTCCGCGACCGCCGATGACACGACGATCCTTGCCTTCCGGATCGGTCCCGACGTTGCGCTGGAGGACGTCGCGACACCGGCCGCAACTCCCTCTGCCGCTACTCCGAACCCTGAAGCGCCTGAGGCGACGCCAACCCAGGAACTGGAGGAAGTGACCACCGAGCCGTCACCGACCGCTGGTCCACAGGCGCTGGAACTCGATGACACGGACACCGACGGCGACGGCCTCACCGACTTCGAAGAGGCGTTGATCGGCACCGACCCGCGAAATCCCGACACCGATGACGACGGCATCAACGATGGCGATGAGGTCGAGCTCGGCACCGATCCGCTGAACCTCGATACGGACGGAGACACGCTGTACGACGGCGGCGAGCTGGTCTACGACACCGATCCGCTCGATCCGGATACCGACGGCGACGGCCTCTCCGACGGCGACGAGGTGTACGTCTTCGGCAGCGACCCGACCCTCGCCGACACCGACGGCGACGGCATCAACGACTTCGACGCGGTCCGGGGCGGAACCTCAATTCCGGGCCTGATAGAGGCCATAGGGGATGATGACTGATTCCAAATCTGGATGAATGGACGGAGAATGCGTAGCGGCAGACACAGGGTCTGCCCGAAGACCTGTTCCCTCGACGGTGGGCTGATACAGGATCAGCCCCTACGAAACATCGTGTCGTCGTCCGGAATCCGCTCCTTCTCAACTCGGTCCGGCTGTCTACCCCTCGCGTGGCTCTGGTTCCAAAATGTGCTCCTGGCGCTCGCCGGTGATCAGCCGGGCGCCGCGTCGGTAGGTGAAGTAGTTGAAGAGCCACTGCGACCCGACCAGCAACCGGTTGCGGAAGCCGATCAGCTGGCCCACATGCACCACCGCCCACGCCAGCCACGCCAGGAATCCAGAAAATTTGACGCCCTTGATCTCGGCGATCGCCCGGTTCCGCCCAATCGTCGCCATGCTGCCCCGGTCGCTATAGAAAAACGGCCGGTACGCTTCCCCCCGTAGCTCCGCCGTGATGTTCCGGGCGACATGATGCCCTTGCTGAATGGCGACCGGCGCGACGCCGGGAAGCGCCTTGCCATGCTGGTCCATCGCGCTGGACGCATCGCCGATCACAAACAGTTCCGGATGCCCGGCAACATGCAACTCTCGTTCGACCGGGACCCGTCCCGCGCGGTCCAGCTTCGCGACCTCGCCGAGTGATCTGGTCACCAGCGACGCATTCACGCCCGCCGCCCAAAACACATTGGCCGTGGATAATCGTTCGTGACCGATATTGACTCCATCCTCGTCGATGCTGGTCACCAGCGCGCCGGTTCGGACCCTGACGCCGAAACGTTTGAGGTCGGCGGTGGCCTTCTCGGAGAGCTTCTCCGCGAACATCGGCAGGATGCGCGGCAACCCTTCGAGCAGGATGATGTTTGCGTCGCGGGGGTCGATGTGGCGGAAATCCCGTGCCAGCGTGTGATTGGCGATCTCGCCGATGGCGCCCGCGAGTTCCACGCCAGTCGGTCCGCCGCCCACGATCAGGAAGGTGAGCAGTGCCTTGCGCTGCTCCGGATCCCTTTCCCGCTCAGCATCCTCAAACGCCAGCAGCAACCGGCGGCGGATGACCAGCGCATCCTCAATCGTCTTCAGGCCCGGCGCGTTCGGCGCCCAATGATTGTTTCCGAAATACGAGTGGGTCGCGCCACAGGCGACGATCAGGTAGTCGTAGGGGACCGTCGATCCGTCCTCGAGGATGACGACCTTGCCGGCGGCGTCGATGGCCGTCACCTCGTTGAGCATCACTTCCAGGTTCTTCTGGCCCCGCAGGATGCCTCGAATTGGCTGGGCGATGTTGGCAGGCGAAAGTTGCGCCGTCGCCACCTGGTAGAGGAGCGGCGCGAACAGGTGATGGTTCCGGCGGTCGATAAGGGTAGTGCGGACCGGCGCATCCTTGAGCGCCTTGACGGCGTTCAACCCCGCGAAGCCACCGCCGATCACGATCACCCTTGGCCGGGAGGCGATCGATGAGGCCGAAGGGACATGTGTTCGCTCATCGACGTCGACAAACTGCGCGACCGGATCGTTGGTGTCTTCCGCCACATTGCCAGTACGGTCATTGCTCACGTTTTGCTTCCGTCCTTCTCACATTGAAATCGTCTGGAATACGCAAGTGGCGCGGAGGGCACGCAACTCCAACCGGCGCAAAGATACCTGCCGGGACCTGCTGACACGAAGCGTAGTCGGCAATGCGTGGTTCGGCAACAATTGCTTGAGACGTGAAGCGCCCACTACGCCAGGCGACACCGTCCGGGCGCGGCCGAACGGGCCAGGCGAGCAGGTCGCACGGCGATGGATGCACGGCGAACCCGCCTGACTCCCCTTTCTTTTCCAGTCCCAATTGGGTACGATCAGGGCACAATGGTCGGGATGTTTAACATTCCGTGGACAACGAGCCGCGCGATAGGCGGCATACTCTGCTGGGGCGCCGCTGGGACGATCTCAGGATCACCCAGCGAGTCATGTCAGGGAGGCTCCGAAACGTAGCGGTTCGGCTGCGCGAATACAGGCAGTCGCTGCATTCTTGCCCATTGTTGTGTTGCTGGCATCTTCTGTGATGCCGGCTCGTCAGCTCACAAGGAGGAACCGATGACTCGACGCATGTCACGACGTTCAGCCGTTACTCGCGCGTCCGCATTCGGAGCGGGCGCCGCCCTCGCCGGCCAGATGGGCGCTTTGGCCCAATCCACGCCGATGGCGTCTCCCGCCGCTTCGGGTGATGCTGATGTGGCAGCCGCATCCGACGCGCTCATCGAAGAGCTCATGGCTGGCGACAACGGGACTATCCGGATGTTGAGCGCCGTCACCGGCGGCAAGAACCCGGAAGAGGATGTCCTCTTCGAAGAGGAAGTCGCCCGGCTCGCCAACATCGAGCTCGATCTCGTCCACCCGACGGCGGAATACGACGAGCGCCTGCTGGCCGACCTTGCAGCTGGTGTCGAGTACGACCTCATCTATCTCGGCAACTACTCGATGTATGACCTGGCCGAGCAGGGCGTGCTGATGCCGCTCACCGAGCAAATCGAGAATTCCGCCATCCTCAGCAATCCGACGGTCATCCCGCCCGAAGAATGGGATTCGGTGCGATACAACGACGAGCTGTACGGTGTCTTCAATAAGCGCGAAGGTGGCCGCATGCCCACCGTCCGCGGCGACTGGATGGACAGCCTCGGCCTGGAGCAACCGGAAACGCTGGACGATTTCTATAACGTGATGGTCGCCTTCCGCGACGAGGACCCAGACGGCAACGGCCAGGACGACACCTTCGGCCTGTCGCTCGCGGGCACCTACGACATTCAGCCATTCATGAGCGGCGTTGGCGTGCTGCCGGGATACGTCGAGGTGGACGGCGCCCGCACCATCCCCTACGCAACCGAAGCGGCGATCCCCGGCTACGAGTGGCTCGCCAGGCTGTACGCCGAAGGGCTGCTGGACCCGAACTTCGCCACCAATACCACCGCCGACATGCGAAACGTTTTCCTCACCGACATCTGCGGCATGGTGGTCTACTGGGACACCTGGGTCGGGCTGTTCAACAACCTGATTCTGGCCGAAGAACCGGATGCCACGTTCGTCGCCAGGGGCATCCCGGGCGCGGTGGGACCAGATGGCAACATCGTGATCAGCCGTGGGCAGCCAGGCCTGTGGTCGATTCCGGTCAATGCCCAGAATCCGGAGTCCGCGTTCAGGTGGCTTGAGTGGTTGAACACCATCCCGGGCATCACCC
>JACCVC010000126.1 GCA_013698305.1 Chloroflexia bacterium | reverse complement strand
CTAGGGTTCCGATTTTCCCCTCGTCCCCACGACAGTTACAGCGTCTCAGCCCCATAACCACCGCCGGTCTTGCCCGGAGCTAGCGTGTTCAGTTGGTGAGGCTTGCGCCTCATGTCATAAGTATAAGTGACTTTGAATGGAAGATCGAGCCGTATCTTAACTATGCCGCACAGTCGCGGTCCGTCCAGTAGAGCAGTACGCTGACTGGTACTTTCTCTCTGCTGGCATAGGTGGTAGTCGACACAATGCACCCTTGGTGAGGCTTTACTGGACCGATGTCGACGAGGGCTTGGCCATCCCTACTGACGAGAGCACATCGGGCCGCCACCGACGCAGGGCCCAACGGTACAGAAGGGCCATCGGCAGGGCACCGACGATCGCGTGATACAACGCATGCCTCCGATCCGCAATGTCTGCTCCGCTCTCGGTTCGCCCACAGAACCTTGGAAGCCGGTCCCCTGCAAGGTCCGCAACCAGACAGGGATTCACCACGTGCGGGATGAGCTCCATGCCGACGACAATGAGAAGCGGGCCAAGGAAGACAAGCAGCCGTTGAAGTCCCTGAGACCACCGGTGATGCGCGAAGCTCCAGACACTCATCAGTGCGCCCGGGACGCCCAGAACCATGGCCAGGGCGTATCCAAGGAAGGGGAGGACGGTCGGTACGTCGGCTGCGCCCGGCATCCCACCGCCGCCAAAGCAGGGTGGGTCCGTGCACTCGGGTCTCGCAGCTGGCGGTGGGTCGGTGTCAGGATTCCATACGGCGACCGCCGCACCGCCCAGAAGCGCCAAGGTGACCGAAACGACGAGAATCACCCATCCGATCCGTCCATAGCGGTCAGGGAGGTGCTGCCAACGCGAGGCCGTTGTCATTGCAGGAATCTCCTCTCGGCGGTCCGAGCCACTACAAACCAGCACCCCGCCGGCTACCGACAAGGGTGATTGTCAGTATGTACGGCCGTGCTACGGCCACCGGCCGGCACAATCGCCAGGCCGGTGCGGGGTGATATGTCTGCGGAGATCGTGGTGACAATCTTAGGTGAGGACTGGCGCTGCTTTAGGGCCTACTCGTGGAGGGTGGTAAAGGGCTCGCCAATCCGCGTCAGGCCGGCCACGAACAGCACCACGTCATCCTCGCCGGCGTTCCGGATGTCGTCTTCGGGGTCCTCGACGAAGAGCCAGTCCCCAGGATTGAGGATCACCTCGGTCCCCATCGGCATGTCCTCGACCGCTGCCGGGGTGCCCTCAGCCGCTGCGCGCGTCAACTGGATCGTTCCGCCCAGCGCGGTGTAGCCCCAGGTGCCCGCCTCAACGAAGATCACCAGTGCCCCTGGATGACTGTGGGGCGGGATGCCACTGCCCGGAGCAATCGTAATCCGCCGCAGCGACAGCTCCAGTCCTGGCGCCGAGGCGGGTTGTCCTGTACCCATGAGGGTGGCACTTATCCCAACGGGACCCGCCGGCGTGGCTGCGGGTGAGGCATCCTGGGCGGACAGGTGCGAAGCGTGCGCCGCCGCCAGGAGGATGGCTGCCAGGCCTGCCCCTCCGAAGCGCACAACGACATCACGACGAGACACATCAGTGTCACTGACAGAAATACCGAGAGGGTCCACAATGCATCCTCCTTGCGAGAACGAGGCTCATCGATACGCGGACTGCTCATAACATTTGGGACCCAGAAGACTTGAATGTAGTGGACGCTGCATACAATGTCAATACCCGTCTGTGGCCCACGTCCGCCGACCGTATCAACACGGGGGCGTGCATGAGGTGTATCTGCATGCCTGGGGTATCCGTCTGTCATAGCCCACCCCTTGAACTTCGGCCCTATCGGCGTACAATCGTCCGTATCGGGTCCCAACCTCTCCCGCAAGATGATCCAGCCGCGCAGTGACCTCGCGCGTTGGAGACAGGAGACACGCCATGCGCGCAACCCGCGACGAACTCCCAATCCTCTTCGGGGAAGCCCCGGCGACGATCCGCGGCGCCGATTGGGGCGAGCTCCGGTCGATGATCGTCTCGCTGCCTGCAGGAACCGACCTCGGTCTTCTCCTGCAGGGGTTGCCGAACGACCAGTGCCCCTGCCCGCACTGGGGCTACCTCATCAAGGGGCGCATCCGGATAACCTATGCCGACGGGGAGGAGTTCCTGCGGGCTGGCGACCTTTACTACTGGCATTCGTGGCACACAGGAGTGGTGGAAGAGGACGTCGAGTTCGTCGAGTTCAGCCCGCCGGCCGAGCTCGATGTGGTCCTGGACCACGTCAAGCGCATCGCGGCCGCCCAAGCAACCTAACGACAGCCACCGATGTGGCTCTTGAGGACGAAGCGAACACGCACCCACGCGAGGTATTCACCCTGGTGCATGGGGTGACTTGCCTTGCATGGGGGGTCCAGCGTTCGAGGCGAGCGTGGCGGACAACATTCCTAATCGGCCCTATCGTTTGGAAAGTCATGGCCGATTAGGTCCCAAATGCCTATGACGTCGTAGCGCCGGTGGTTGTCACGTGTGAGGCA